>WAPW01000091.1 GCA_015520565.1 Candidatus Aciduliprofundum sp.
ACACAGCAGGGAGATGGCTTATCAAGGGTATTCTCACAGAACATTCCGGGGGTGAGTGAGGGTGCAGCATGAAATAACTGAGCACCTTATGTACTACAAAGCACTCTTGGATGAGGATGTGGATGTAGATTATTACATTCATATGGCTCAGAGTTTAGAGGATGGAATACATATAACTGCAAAAAATCCTGTAGATAAGGCAATTGCAATTGTATTTGAATTAGTCATGGACGAGAAGCTTGACCCTTGGAAAATAGACTTGGTGAAATTCACAAAGCTCTATATGGAGAGGGTGAAGAAGGAGAAAGATATAGATTTCATAATTGCGGGCAAGATAATATACATGGCTTGGAACATACTTATGAGAAAGAGCGAGGATGTTCTTGATGAAATTGAGAGGGAAATTTATTATGTAGATTCAGATTTCTTTGACATAGATGTCTCTCCTTTTGAGCCATATGAAGAGGAAATTATAGATGTGGAGCCAGATATAGAGATAAAAGAGCCAGTGAGAAGAGAAGAAGAGAGACCTGTTAGTTTAATGGAGCTTCTGCAAGCAATAAATGAGGCAAGAAGAGAAGTGGAGAGGAGAAAGAAGCAAAGGAAGATAAGGGAGAAATTCAAATTCAATCTTGATGAAAAGGTGCACAGGGAGGATTTAGAGGAGGAGATAAAAGAAGTATGGTCTCGCTTGAGTGAAGTGAATGGAGATGAGATTCCATTATCCCTTCTGTACGATGGAACTAGGGAAGATTTCATAAAAGTCTTTTTATCTCTCTTATTCTTAGAAAGATTCAAAAAAGTTGAATTGCAGCAAGAAGAGTCCTATGGAGAGATAAACATAAGAATACTGGTACCTCAGGAGCTTAGAAACATAGAATTTATAAATCCACCAGAGATAAGAATAGAATCTATTTAACCTTCTCAAATTCTTTTTCCATTTCTTCAAATACTTTTTCCAATCTTTTAGCTGCTCTCTTTATAGCTGCCTGCGGCTTACCACTCTTTACTTTTATCTTTAAAGTTGGATTTTCAAGATATGGATGGTCATAGTGGTAAATGGCCTGCTCAACCATATCATCTTTATTTAATTCTTCCACGAGTGGGATGAGTAATGTTCTATCCGCATTAATAACCTCTAAAACCATCTCATTTTTCTCCTTTGAAATGATCTTGAACTCCATCTCCTTCATAAACTGGGTTAAATTTCCCTATTATTTAATTATTCCGCTATGCATTCATAAGTTTAAAATACAAAAAAGGCAATATGGAAACGGTGTAAATATGACAAAGGACCTTATTGATAGCGATGTGATGGATTACGATTACGACCGTGATGAGTTGTTGAGGCAAATTAGGATATTGGAGGATGAGAAGAGGTATCTGGAATCGGAGCTTAGGAGATTGCAGAACGATATTGAACGCTTGCGCAAGGAAATAAACAGGATGAAATCTCCGCCTCTCCTTGTTGGCACAATTGAGGATATAATTGATAGCGATAGAATCGTTGTGAGAAGCAGTGCAGGCCCAACATTTATAGTTAATGCCTCCTCTTATGTGCCCAAAGAGAAGATTAAGCCGGGGGCAAAGGTTGCGTTAAACAAGCAAACATTTGCAATAGTGCACATGATTCCAGAATCATACGATCCGGCAATAACTGCAGCTGAGATAATAGAAAAGCCAAGGGTTACTTACGATGATATAGGTGGGTTAAAGAAGCAGATTAGGGAGATAAGAGAGGCAGTTGAGCTTCCTCTATTAAAGCCAGAATTGTACAAGAAGGTTGGAATTGAGCCACCTAAGGGAGTTTTACTTGCAGGCCCACCAGGCACAGGTAAGACCTTGCTTGCTAAGGCAGTTGCTCATCATACCCATGCTACATTCATTCGCACCGTCGGGAGCGAGTTAGTTAGGAAATACATAGGAGAAGGTGCTAAGCTAGTGCGAGAGTTATTTGACTTGGCAAGGAAAAAAGCACCGAGCATAGTTTTCATTGATGAGATAGATGCCATAGGTGCTCGCCGCCTTGATATGGCTACAAGTGGAGATAGGGAAGTGCAGCGCACCCTTATGCAACTTCTTGCCGAGTTAGATGGTTTTGAGCCATTGGATAATGTGAAAATCATCGCAGCTACAAATCGTCCTGACATATTGGATGAGGCATTGCTCAGGCCTGGAAGATTTGACAGGATAATTCAAGTACCATATCCAGATTATGAGGCAAGAATTGAAATTCTAAAGATTCATACGAGAAGAATGAATTTGAAAGATGTAAATCTTGAAAGAATTGCAAAGAAAACAGATGGATTTAGCGGTGCTGATTTGAAGGTTATATGTATGGAAGCTGGAATGTTTGCAATAAGAGATGAGAGGGACTATGTAACCTATGAAGATTTTGAAAATGCCATAAGGAAATTCCTGCATGCCGATGACCTAAGAAAGGAAATACCCGGAGAGATGTTTGCATAATTGGCCAGAAGGGTAAAATATGTCAGAAGTTGAAGTTAAGCATCTTGGAGAGGGATATATGGATAGCGCTTCCCTTAAAAAAGTTGGAGTGATTTACGGAGAAGTAGGTACAACGCAATTTACCTGCAATGTTATAGGGAATTTAGAGCAGGGGGATTATGTTCAGGTCTATCACGAAAGATTTGGCTGGGTCTTAGGCAAGGTTGATGAAATAAAGAGAAAAACGAATTTGACCTTGGAGAAAGCCATAAAATTACAGGATGATGATTTTACTGTGAAGGAAATAGTGGCTGCAACTGTTGTGGTTATAGGTTATAGGGATGAGCGTGGTCTCTTACAATTCCCCCGCACTCCTTTCAATGTTGGAAGCATAGTTTATAAAGCGGAGGAGGAGTTCATAAAGAAAGTAATAGGCATAAAAGATATAAGAGAAAAGGGCGCCTACATAGGGCGCCTATATCGCTATAGAAAAATACCCATTTATCTGGATATAAATGTGATGGTTCAAAAGCATGTTAGCATTCTAGCAAAAACTGGGGCTGGAAAGAGCTATTTAACAGGTGTGCTTCTTGAAGAATTTTTAAAGCATAATGTAACTGCTGTTGTCATAGACCCTCATGGGGAGTATATATCCCTAAGAACTCCAAGTAAAAAAACCAAATTGCATCAAGAGTTTGGAGTTGTTCCGAGGGGCTATGAAGGCAAGATAAATGTTTTCACTCCGGATGTGCAGCTAAATAAGGGAAAGCCCTTGAAATTTACTCTAGCTTCAATGACTCCAAGAGAACTCTTAAATTTAATGAATCTTGATACTAGACAGTACCTTATACCTCTTCGCAAAGCCATGGATTTGCTTAAAACCTCTAGGCAATACTATACCATAAGGGATGTTATGAGGGTTTTGGAGAGTGAGGAGAATAATGCTTTACAGCCCCTTATCTCTCAACTTGAATATCTTGATGAAATGGGAATATTTGATAAGAGAGGTACAAAAATTAACGAAATTGTGCAGCGTGGGAAATTATCCATAATAAATCTCAGAGGAGTGCCTCCGGACATACAAGAACTCGTGGTTCAGCGTCTCTCAATGGCTCTATTTGAGCTCAGGAAGAGAAATAAAATTCCTCCATTAATGCTCGTTGTTGAAGAGGCGCATAACTATGCTCCACAGCAGGGAACATCCTCCTCCACTAAAATTCTGCGAACAATAGCATCTGAAGGAAGAAAATTTGGACTTGGATTGTGCATAATATCCCAGAGGCCTGCGAAGGTTGATAAAAACATACTTTCTCAGTGCAATACTCAGATAATATTGCGAGTCACGAATCCAAATGATTTGAGAGCCATAGGAAATTCGGTAGAAGGGCTCACAAAGGGTTCTTTGGAAGAGATTCAGAGATTGCCTGTTGGTGTAGCCTTAGTTACAGGAGGAAATATTCCCATGCCTCTCTTTGTGGAGATAAGGCCTAGGGAGACAAAGCATGGGGGAGAGAGCGTAAAAGTTGTTTGATAAGATTTTTAAATTTCCTAAATATACCTTTTCTATGAATAATGTGGTAAGCGATGATATATTGGACCATTATTTTGATGTAACGGAGAGAGCGTATAATATTGTAAAAATCTCAGTGCCTCAAAGCTCGCATCTTTACCCCATAGCCAAGGATTTTTTGAATATGGCTAAAGCATATATAGAGGATGCAAAGTACTTTCGCAGCAAGGGTGATTATATTAGAGCTCTTGGCTCAATCTATTATGCCCATGGGTGGTTAGATGCTGGAGCAAGATTGGGCATATTTGATGTTGGAGATAATCACGAGCTATTCACCCTAGCAAAATGATTATACCCTTGCAACGGCTAAAAACAAGTTCTTTCTCTTCTCAATAATCACTCCTTTTTGGAGCAGTTCTCTTAGAATCTTTTCAGCATTCTCCACTCCTCTTTCTTTCAATTTTTTCTCCAAGTAGAAGAAATCCCAACCCTCTGGCTTTAAGATATTCAATTCCCAAAGCACTCTGTTTATTACTCTCTCAATTCTTTTTCTCTCATCCAAGGATGATATCTTCCTGCGCAATCTATCTTGAAGAACATCTTCAATTCTCTCAAAAAGAGTGCTATACAATTCCATTATTTTTTCCTCAGCATTCTGCATTCCCAATCTTTCCCAAGAATCAATCAATCTTACTGTGTGCTCCCCAAATCCATTCACATCGGCAATATCCATAATAATCCCAACTCTCATCGCCTGTGCTAGCAGAGGGAACTCTTTTTCTATCTTTGCAATTAATTTCTCTTTCGCCCTTTCCATCCTGCTTGTATCAATCACAGGGGCCTCAAAATGCTTTTTTAGAACAAAAGATGCTATATCCACAGCATATTCTTTTAGCTCTTTAATCTCAAATTTCATCTCCTCTTTGTAAGGTATGAACGGGAGTTCAGCAGAGCCGATTAAATTTTCAATCTTTATTGTTGATTCTGTTATTGCACTCTTTTCCCATTCTTTGCCCTTCCTTGTTGGATAAAATTTTAATGCATTATTTTGATTTAAATGGGCATACTTGATTTTCAAAGGATGAGATACCTTAATCTCTATGGGCTCATCATACATTACTTCAACCTTTGTAGAATTTTTGCTTAAGAGTGATGGCATTAAACCCATTAAAATCCGTGCATCTTTGAAATCAGAAGTGTAGTATTTTGAAAGGGAATCTAATAGGGTAACTGTGCATCCTCCAATCCTCTTAGCATATATTCCTGATGAGAGGAAGAATGAGAGCATCACATCCCTTGATGTTTCAGGAAATGAAGAATCAAATAAATTGTAAATCTTTCTTCCATCCAAACCAGATTTTTCCATAAGAAGATAATCTTCCATTTTCATTCTCTCAAAATTTTCCACGAGCAAGAACCTTCCTCTCATCTCTGAAAATTGAGATAAATCGTATATTTTTCCCTCCACAATTCCGCAGCAACCTTGAAATTTTACCCATTTTGGAGCCACAATTGGCATAATAGGAAAGCCCTTCTCTGGAAATGGGGTTATGCCTCTAACTTCAAAATCTCCAACTATGGGTGCAATTTTTGCCCATAGAGCTTCCCTTATTATTCTCTCATTTTGAAGTTTGACGATAAATCCTTTAAAATTGGCAAAATCTCCAATCTTTAGGGTATTTTTCAAGAATTTTAACTTCAATTTTTCGGGTAACCTTTGAGGATAAAAATAATCCTCTATCATCTGTAAACACTGTACTTGTAAAGCAAATCTATAAGCTTCTTTGCAAGAGTTTCATCTATTATACCCTCCTCTTTTTTCTTTAGTATGTAATCTCTTGCCTCTCTGATCCCATAATTTGATGCTTTAGCATATATACTACCCTTCAAAGAACCCTGAATTCCCTCTGGCAGGTCTTTTAAAAGCTGGCCTAGCATGTACCTGAATTCATAATCCTTCCTCATATTTAATTTTCTTATCTTTTTCACATCTCTTGCATGCTCTACCCGATAATATAAATTGTGGTCAAAAATCTTCCAAGTCGGATTGGAATCTTATTTTTTCTCCCTTTATTTGCACAGGATATTTGCCTGTTAAGCATCCTAAGCAAAGCTCCTCGTAGGGTAATCCTATCGCTTTTACCAACCCCTCTATGCTAATGTAGCCGAGAGAATCAGCCCCAATAAGTTCTCTTATTTCTTCAACGCTCCTTCCTGCAGCTATAAATTGGTCCCTTGTTTTCATATCAATTCCAAGATAGCAAGGGGCTATAATTGGGGGCGAGCCAACGCGTACATGCACCTCTTTTGCACCAGCATCTTTTAGCATTTTTACTATTTTTCTCATGGTGTTTCCCCTAACGATGCTATCATCCACAAGCACAATTTTTTTATCCTTTACAACTGATTTGACAGGACTTAACTTCATGTTTATCTCCATAACTCTCGTCTCTTGAGATGGCAAGATGAATGTTCTCTCAACATACCTGTTTTTCATCAATCCTTCCGCATAGGGTATTCTGCTCCTCTCAGAGTAACCTATAGCGTGGGCTCTCCCAGAATCTGGCACTGGAACTACGAAATCCGCTTCTGCGGGATGCTCCTCTGCAAGTATTCTTCCAATTTCCCTGCGCACATCGTAAACGCATCTTCCATCAATTATGCTATCTGCCCTTGCAAAATAAACATACTCAAACATGCAATGCGCTTTGTGTTTCTTCTTAAAAACATGATGTGTTATAAACCCTGTAGGTGTGATTTCTATAATCTCTCCCGGCTTAACATCCCTTATGAATTTCCCTCCAATGGAATGGAAGGCAGTGCTCTCAGAAGCCAATCCATAGCCGCCATTCACCTTTCCTAAAGCTAATGGCCTAATTCCAAGGGTGTCTCTTATTGCAAACAAGCGATTATCAATGAGAATTGCGAGAGAGAAAGAGCCTCTCAACTTTCTAACCATATTTTTTAGAGATTCCACGATATCATGCTTGCTCAACTCATATGCCAATACCCTCGCTATTACCTCGCTATCTGCCTTAGTTATGAAGGCTGCTCCTATCTCATTTAAAAAATCTTTAAGTTCTTCCACATTAACTATTTCCCCGTTATGTGCCACCGCAATCTTATGCTCCTTTGTGTATATTCTTATTGGCTGGGCATTCTCCGCTGAGGATCCCCCTGTTGTGGAGTATCGCACATGCCCAATTCCTACATTCCCTTTCAAAGATTCTAAAATTGAGGAGTTGAAAACTTCGTGTACGAGGCCCATTCCCTTATATATTAGAATATCCTCGCTAGAGTAAGTGGCAATACCAGCACTTTCTTGACCACGATGCTGCAAAGCCCTCAAAGAGAAATACAAAAGATGAGAAACATTATAAATGGAAGAAAATCCAGCTATCCCGCAATACTCATTTCTTTTTCTTTGCCCATGAGTATGAGCGCATTCTTGGAGCGGGATAACCACAGTGAGAGCACCTCTTTGTATGAATATTATATGTTTTATGACCGCATCTTCTACAAACTATATGGGTCGGCTTCCTGTTTCTTTTACCCTTTGAAGTTGTACCTTTTGTCATCTTAAATCACCTCATGGTGGGGATATGTAAATTACATTATCTCCTCTAACTACCACAACATTATGCACGCCTTTTGATTCTCCGTTTATTATTTCCTCCACATTTTTGAGCACGAGATTCAAATGCTGGTCATAGCCATCTAGAACTCCCCTGTACTCTTTGTTTCCCTTCATAGCTACCAATACCGGTTTGTTCAAGCTCTCGTGGAGAACATGCAGAGGCTTTAGCTGTTCCACCATATTTACCACTAAGCCCTTTATTTACTTCCCCTATTTAAATTTTGGCTTAGCAACATCGCCAAATTTATATATCCCCTTATTATTTCCGATTTTGAGCAGGCGTAGTGTAGTCTGGCAGCACAAGGGCCTTCCAAGCCCTTAGCCCGGGTTCAAATCCCGGCGCCTGCATTAAGCCCTTTAAAAAAGGGCTTTATCCCAAAAGAAATAAGCCCTTTTCTTAGGAAGAAAGGCACCACAGCCCTGCAAAGCGGTGCGTCTCGCATCTTCCACCACTCGTTTACCCCCAAATTTTACTTAAAAGGGAAGAGTGTGGAGAGAGAAACCGTAGGTGTCTCTTTCTAAGGAACCCGCTGGTGGTTCCTAAGCATTCTAAATAAGGTATATTGCAAGCACTATGGCTATTACAAATATTATAGCAGGACTTACTCTCTTTATGACTTTATATATATCTGCTTTAAAATGCTGGGCAGATAGAACAAGGCATAGATGAACAGGGGAAGATAGATGGCCCGCATAACCAGAAGCATAAGCCAATGCAATAGCTGCGAAATTTGGTGGAGAGCCTATGTAGGGAAGCAATAGAGGGAAAGTAGCTGCCACATATGCCACAGTAACTCCGGTCATAAGTCCTGCTAAATACGGAAGAATGATTATAACAATAAACGGAGGTATGCCGTAGAGATTGAAAAAGTGGTATGTATAATTCATTGAGTTTGTTTCTATTACGGCAATTTTCATAAATAAAGCTGCAAAAGTTACACCTAAAAATGTGGGCTTTAAGGCAAATTTTAAACCATATAGAGTATCCTTGTATTTTTTGCGATATAGCAAGAAGATTATTAAGAGCAAATCAACTACTAAGAGGGAATAAAATAAGTCAACTCTTTGGATTACTATTTTTCCATTTACTACCCATGGTATTCCAAGGAGGGTTAATGTCATCACGGCAATTATAGGCCAGGCAGAGTATAGAAGCTTCCCAAAATCTATACCTTTACCTTTTTTTATTTTAATATTTTTTATGTTTTTCTTTCGCATAATTGGATAGTAAATGAACAAATACCCGCCTATGACGGCTAGTATTGTTAAAAAGAACATGTGAATCACAAAATCAGGTATTGAGACCTCCAATATTGCCGATGCTACAATTACGCCAGTATAGAGAGGCCACCAGTACTCCCATAGGTGTCTGAACCAGTAATTTAAGGATGTGGCTTCTATAGGATTTAATTTCATTTCTTTAGTCAAAGGATCAACTAAACGTGCAGATACATAAGCACCTCCAGGCATTGGGAGCAATCCAATAAACGCAGATATTGAAACTAAAGCAGAGCCCAGAGATGAAGCCAACGCTTTAACAGAGCGTACCATCATATTCAAGTATCCTATCTTCTCCATTAGCGCAACTATGAGAAGAGAGAGAAATACAATAACTATAATTCTCCAAAAGCTATGCCACTCTGTGAGGTCTAATAAAACATTATGCCACTGGGCACCTAATGCAAAGAGTAGAAATAAGGCCCCAGCCATTATTGCTAAGGCAATATGAACTTTAAACCTTGGAAGAATTAGTATTATGATTATCGATATGAGAATCATTAGGAATCCTAAAGTGGCATCCATCACTGGGTTATTGTGTTTAAATATTTATAATTTGCACAGCCATACAAACCTTATAAAATAAAAAAATAAAGAAGTAGCCAGAAGGGATGGGATGCGCTTCCCACCAATCTTAACACAATCCACCATATAAATTTTCTCCAAAAAATTTATATACTACTTCATCTTAAGGTAAGATGTGAACTAAAAGTTGATAACTGGAGGTGATAAAAATGGTGATAAGAAAAGATAAAGATAAGGATGAATGGAGAGATCCGTTCTTTGATGATTTCTTTGACTTTGACATTGAAAAGGAAGTAAGGAGGATGGAAGAGTGGATGAATAGAATGCTAAGAGAGTTCGGTAAAGGTGAAATAAAAGGGCCTTATGTTTACGGATTCAGCATGCGGGTAGGTCCCGATGGAAAGCCACAGATTCAGGAATTTGGTAATGTGCCTCGCAGATTCGGTATAAAGGAAGAAAGCATGGAAGGTTACAGAGAGCCCTTGGTGGATGTTATGGAAGGAGATAAAACAGTGAGCATAACAGCTGAAATTCCAGGGGTGAGTAAAGATGACATTGAGTTGAATTTAGATGAGGATTCTAATGTACTAACCATAAAGGTTGACACACCGGAGAGGAAATACTACAAGGAAATAGAGTTACCAGCGAAGGTCAAACCCGACAGTGCAAAGGCAACATACAAGAATGGCATATTAGATGTGGTATTTGAAAGAGTAGAGCCAAAGAAGAAGAAAGGAAAGAAAATAAAGGTAAATTAAAATGAGCTCAATTGATGAGCTTTTAAATGCAATTGAAAATCAAACGAGAAGGGAGATATTAAAGAGGCTAGTTGAGGGGCGGCGCTACGCCCTTCAACTAGCTAAGGATTTGAGAGTATCGCAGCAGGCAATTGTGAAACATTTGGATGTTCTTGAGAAATCAAAAATAATCAAAAAAGCAGGTATGGAAAAAAGTGATATGGGTGCACCGCGCAAATTATATGAAGTAAACAAAAGTTTTTCAATAGTGATAGATGTTGCTCCTGGGATTTTTGAGATTAGAGAATATGACATAGATGATAATTGTAATTTAAAAGTTGATGGTGAAGATTTTGGAGAGATATTGGAGAGGATTGAAAGGGAGCTTAGGGAAATTGAGAAGAGAAGAATTGAGCTTATAAAGATGAAAGAAAAGATTATTCAGAAAATGGAAGTGAGATAGATTATTCGGGAAGTTCAAATTCCTCTTTTTCCTCTTCTATTTTGAAAGTTCTTATGGTTTTTTCCTCCTTGAATTCTGCAATAACTAGGGAATCCAAAATTCTTTCAGAATATCTTTGTCTTGGCTCTCCTTCAGTGCTTAATCCTGCAATTATGTCTGCTATGTAAATGATTATATTTAGTTTTGTTGCGTTTCTGGCTAGGGCTTTCCATACATCTAAGGGGCCAATAAATGAAACAGCTCGTAGCTTAAATATATATTTTCCCGGAGTTTTACCATTAATTGAGTCAAAAATTGATGAGTATATGAACCATACTATGCCTTGCCAAAGGAATAAAATCATCTCAAATCCCCAATTAAAAATTAAGCCAATTCCATAGGCGATTATGAGGGTTATTACAAAATCTATAAAACTTGCTGCAACTCTTTTTGCCCATAACCTCCGCAAAGTTTTGTCATACTCCATTATATCAAAGCCCGTCTGCATATATGAAGCGTATGCATATAGCCCCATAAATATTTTTCTCGTTGCAAAGTTTTTATACTTTCCATCAATATTATGCTTATGCTCGTTGATGATATAGAAAAATGGTTAAAGGAGGGCACGGAGGATGCCCAAGACCTTGTAGATTTACCTTGGAATGTTGAAAGAAATGGAAATGCTCTTGTAGCCCAGCACCCGAAGATTCCATTCATACTGAATGTTGTGGAGGATGAGAACTTCATAAGATTGAGAGTATACACGGGAATTGAGACAGCAATTGAAGAATTGAAAGAGAGATTGAAGATAATTAGGGCTCTTATGATTTTAAATGGAGGTGTAGATTATCTTAAATTCGCCTTAGAGGGCATAAACGAGGAGGTTGTACTCCAAGTTGATCTCGGGAAGAAATATTTCAACAAGGACATATTTGAAGATTCCATTGCCTCCATACTCACAGGAATGTATATGATGGTAAAAGCTCTTGATATGGAGGAAGAATTTAGGGACGAGCTCTTTGCCCGTCTTGTGGGTATGGTTAAAGAGAGATTGAGCGAAGGAGCCAGCAGGGATGATTTGATAAAATTCCTCACAAATAGAGTTGGATTGAATAAGAAGGATGCTGAGCAAGTGGTTGATGAGATTATGAAGAGCATGAACAAGGATGTAAAGGGTTATATGTGAGGTGATTTGATGGACGATTTTGACAGGCATGTTGATGATATTTACAATATCCTTGAGGGAAAGGTGGATAAAGAGACAATAGCAAAGGAGCTTCGCAACTGGATTGTAAATTTCAAAGTGCCAATTATAGAGGCAAAGAGGAGCATAGTATCAAAATTAGGTGGAGATCCTTCTAAGCTAACAAATAATGAGAAAAAGGTAGAAGATTTAGGCCCCAATGATGCCAGAGTTGATATAAAATTGAAAGTCATAACGATTAACTCAAAGGAGTACGAGCTTGATGGAATAAAAAGGAAGATGTACTATGGAATTGTGGGGGATGAAACGGGCACAATACCTTTCACAGCTTGGAAATTGGATGTGGAGTTGCGCAAGGGAGATTGTGTAGAGGTAAAAAATGCATATACGAGGGAATGGCAAGGAAAGGTTCAACTCGTTTTCGGAAATAACACAAAGCTCTCTCTCTTACCTCCAAATTCGGTTAATGTTAAAACAACAATCAAGCCAGCAAAGATAGTTGAATTGCATCCAAAGATGGGCTTTGTGGAAGTTATGGGAAAGATACTTGAAGCAAATCCAAAGGAAGTTATGGTTGATGGTGTGCCAAGAAAAGTTTATGAAGGCATTATTGGCGATGATACTGGCGAAATTCCCTTTAGTGCTTGGGATGTAGAGGTGAATAAGGGAGATGTGCTTCGCATTTCTGGGGCGTATGTGAGAACTTTCAGGGGCATGCCCCAGCTTGTATTTGACCCAAGGGCGAGTATAGAAAAAAGGGATGAGGATATAGAAGTACATGAGATTCCAGTTACATTGGAGAGTTTAGAGGGAAAAGGTGGATTCAATGTTTTAGTTGAAGGTGTTATAATAGATGTTAAGAAGGGAAGTGGATTGATTTACAGATGTCCAGAATGCGGGAGAGTTCTAACTTCCACGATTTGCCCTGTGCATGGCAAGGTTACACCAAAACCAGATTTGAGAATAAAGGCGGTTCTTGATGATGGCACAGGCGGGATGATTTGTATATTCAATAGAGAGCAAACTGAGAAGATTCTTGGAATAGATGTAAATAAGGCGATATCCATTGTGCAGGAGAATTTTGGAAATATGATGGTTATAAGGGAAATGATTGAAGACAAGCTAATAGCAGTTCCTATGCGATTGAGGGGAAATGTGATATCAAAGGAGAAATATGGGCTAACTATGCTAGTTAAAGATTTTGAATTCATAAACTTAGAGGATATAGCCAAGAATGCAGAAAATCTTTTAGAGGAGTTGGGGTGGTAAAATGAGAGAGCCAGCTTGGAGGGTTTTTGCAGCAGAATATAACTCTTCAAAATACTACATTAAGGCAACAGAGCCAAAGACACCTAGCTATGTTATAACTCCATTAGGAGCAAAGATAAGCAGATTGTTCATAGTAGGGGTTCTAACAGAGGTTAGATTGATAACTGACGAAATTGTTAAGGCGAGAATTGCAGATCAAACTGGGGCCTTTTATCTTTTAGCAGGAAAATTTAATCCAGATTCAAGGCAATTGCTTGAAACTGTAAAGGTACCACAATTTGTTGCAGTTGTTGGCAAGGTAAATGTTTACAATCCAAAGGAGGATTTGATGTATGTCTCCGTTGTACCTGAGAGGGTAAAGGTTGTAAATGAGATCTTGAGAGATTACTGGGTATTTGACACTGCAAGGAGATTGAAGATAAGGATTGATGCCATGAATGAGGCACTTAAAATGGACGAGCCAACGGCGGATAAGCTAGTTTCCTTGGGATTCTCCCAAAAGCTCTCTGAGGGAATCATAATTGCATTGCAAAAGTATCAGCGTATAAATGTAGAAAGGTATATGGACATGCTAAAAGATGCTTTAAAGCACTTGCTTCCAGAGTATAAGGCAATGGGCTATGAGCTTCCAACAGTGGAAGAGGAAGAAGTTGCTGAGGAGAGTAGCGAGAATGAGGACTTGATACTTAAACTCATTGACGAATTGGATCAAGATGGAAAAGGAGCATCTTACGAGGATCTCTTGGAGAAGTCAGGGCTTGATGAGGAAAAACTGGACGAGATTCTTCTCTCTCTCCAAGAAAAAGGAGAGATATACGAGCCATATTTGGGCAAATTCAAAAAAATATGAAGTTAGAAGAATACATAGTACAATGCAATCATAGTTCCAGAGCCGATTATATCTGCTAAAGTGGTTATTATAGGTATAACGGCATTATCCGGGTCCATTTTTAGTTTTATGCTTATATAAGTTAGATAGTAGGAGATGAGAATAAGTAAAGTGGCAGCTATAATGCCTGCTATAAATACCATTCCTATGGCTATTAGGTTTGAAGAGTAGAAGTATCCTAATCCTGCAACTATTGAGGACATTATTAAGGTTAAAACAAAAGTTGATACTACATCCCTCCAGAAATGCTCTCCCCTCGGCACTATTCTTGGCTCTATGTAACCTAGGTATATAAATGAGGAAAGTCGTGCAGAGAGAACACTTCCAATATTACCTAGAGTTTCCTGAAATGGAGGCAGGAGAAGAAGCAGAAAAGCTATTTTGTTTGCCTCCCATAAAGAGCCAGTTACAAGTTCAAATAAGCCAACAAGAATGAGGACTATAAAACTCTCCTTGTATATTCTCTTTCCTTCCTTGCTCTTTAATGTTTTCATAAATATGTATATTGTGTAGCCAATCCACAATCCTAGTAGTCCGTATCTCATGCCCCAAGGAAGCCATAAAACCAATATTGCACTAAATACCATAAAGAATACAACTAAAAAATCACCAACAGCCGATATTAGAGGAACCCCAATGTTATCTGGATTCCACTTTTTTTGGAAAGATTTAACGGATAGAAATGCAGCAAAGGGAGTTAATATTGAGGATGTAAAAAAATGATTAGTTAATACAATGGTTAAAATTAGCAAAATTGGTATTACTACTTGCTTTGTAAGGTAAAAAACTCCTGAAGTTAAAAGAATCATAATGTAGCTAACAGTGAATGCCAATGCAATGGATGAAATTATATTTATCTTTACTTTTTTATCTTTTACGCTTTTTATCTCTCCTAAATGCAATTTGGAGCTTAATCGGGATATTTGAGCACCATAAACATTACCGCGCATATCTAATAGGGCGGGTAGAATCATAAGTAGGCCTGGAATAGCATTAAAAACTGAAATAGATTTATTTAGCAAAATTCCAGCGAAACTATCTGCAACTAGGGCAAGAATCAGAGCCATAAAACTCTGGCGAATCATCTTCATATCTATAAGGTGGCGGTTCATCGCCACCACCTCCTAGGGTCATAGGTAGGGAATGAACTTTGTTGTATAAAATAGTAGCTATCTTTCTTTTACATCAAAATAAATGTGCACATTTGTGTAGAAAATTCCATTTAAATACAAATTAAAGGATGCAAGATTTTTTCCCTCTTGCGATGCGTTGTATTCAAAAATAAAATGCTTAGATTCTCCCTTTTCTAAAGTAAAATTTTTCCATTCTACAGTTCTATTATTCATTTCAAATTGCAAACTTAAATGTACATTCTCGTAATTCCAATTTTTTACATATATATCAAAGCTTAAATTCTCGCCTAAAGTGGCATTATGGGGCCAGCTTTCTATTGCTATATCTATCTCCTTGTAACTTGGAGCAGTAAAATCTGCATATATCCATATTGAGAGCAAGATAAGGGATAGTGAGAGTACTATAGCAACAATTTTATGAGGTCTTTCCCATTTGAATTTTCCAATGTCTTGGGAGGAGGATAATAAGAACGCAATTGCTATATATGCGCCTATGAATATCAGCATTGTTTCATAATTCAATATTGAAAAAGCTGCTAAGAGTAAAGCTATGGCTCCGCTTATACCTAAACTCAATGGAGGGGCTATTAGGAGCAGCTCCTCTTTCTTTATATTTTTGTATATCCTCAATGTGAAGAATCCAGGAGAGAAAAATAATATGAATGCCACAGCTATGAATTTTATGATTGTATTGGGAATGAAGTAAATCAAGAAGAATGCAAGAGTAAGAATGCCAACTAAGTATTTATCCTTCATACAATTTTCCCTCTCTCATATTGTATTTCTTACCTTCCAAGTTCTCCATTCTCTGGTCATGAGTGGCAATTATTATGCTCATATTCATCTCTTTGTTAATCTTTTTAAGAAGATTCAAAATATTTTCTGTGTTCTCATCATCTAAATTTGATGTGGGCTCGTCTGCAATTAATATCTCTGGCTCGTTTGCAATGGCTCTTGCTATTGCTACTCTCTGCATCTCACCTCCACTTAACTCCATTGGAAATGAGTGCTTTATATCCTCAACATTTAGATATTTTAAAAGCTCATTTACCTTTTTTTTCCACTCTTTTCCCGCAAGTTTTAGAGGTAAGGCAATATTCTCCATAACACTTAAATCTTCTATTAGATTCATATTTTGAAATATTATTCCTATTTTATTTAACCTGAATTTTGCCCTTTCATTTTCATTCATCTTTGTTATATCCTTGGAATCAATTATAACCTTTCCCTTATCTGGTAGGTCTATGCCTGAAAGGATATTCAAAAATGTGGTTTTTCCTATGCCCGATGGTCCTCTTATCATCACAATATCTCCCCGCTCAACATTTAAACTCACGCCTCTCAAAACTAGTTTTTTGCCATAGTGCTTGTAAATATCCAGAGCTTGAATATGCACGGGGGAGTAAATTTAATAAATGTATATAGTTTTTACTGGATTAAATGATTGCTCCTCTAAGATATGTAATTTCATTGAAAAGACGCTCTAAAATTACTATTATGGCTATTGCTGTTGTCATAATGTTCATAACATCCACATCCATAATTGCATATAGTTTTGAAGTTAACAACAAAGAGCTTGTGGAGAGATTTGAATCCCGTTATTATATGGTTTACTCTAATGAGAATATTCTAAAGAGTTCAGTGCCAATATCAAATGATATAAAGGGTGCATATGCCTACATAATCCCTGCCAAGATTGGAAATAAAAGTACATATTTGGTTGGCATATATGACCCAAACCATTTGCTATCCTCCTTCTTTCAATGTCATTACGGTGATATAATTTTAGGAGATAATTATGAGAATTACAAGATTGGCAATAATGTGAATGTGAGTTTGAATTTTTCCTCCCCCATTAATTTACACATTACAAATGTTCATTCTCTCATCTTATTTCCCTCATATTGGGGTATTATAAATTACACACTTGCTCAAAAATACAGGAAGAATCCAAATTTTGCAATAATCAACGAGAATAAGAAAATTGAAGGATTTTATACAAGCTCAATGATAGGCCTAAGCGATTTTTATTTTAAGAGTAGTGAGGAGATAACTACTGATTTATTATTCTTAGCTTTAATTTCAATTGTTGCAGTTTATTTCTTCATTGACTCCCTTTTAACCATAGAGATAAGAGAAAGCGTGAGAAAAATAGCGATTATAAGGGCAATTGGCTCTACAACAAAAAACATAAGTGCAATTTACATACTTCGCTCTCTCTACATAGGAATAGTCGGTATGATATTGGGCCTTTCAGCAGGAATTGTTATAGCTTATCTCGTAGCAGCCATATTCCCCCTAACTGGAATTTTAACTTACTTCGTCATATATATTCCTCTCAAAGTTTTCACATTTCCTTTGATAATAATACTTGTTGGCTCAGTGCTAGGTATAATACAACCATTGCTAAATGCGAATAAGGTAAATATTGTTAAAGGTATGAAGGGGATGATTAAATGATTATCAAGAAATCCATTGTGGTTCCAATAATAATCCTTTTGATTCTCTTTACATCAACATTCGTATCCCTAAATTCCATATTTGCCATGCCTCAAGAAATTATGGGAAAAAATAATGTTTATGTTTTAACTTCATCCACTGATAGAAATCCTCTAAGAAGTAATTTGGATATAAATTTGGCATATGCCTTAGAAAATACCTCTTACATTAAAGCAGTTAGCCCTGAAATTTTTGTATTCACCTCAATTCACAATGAACCTGTAACGGTTAGAGGGGTAATATTCTCAAAGTTCTTAAAAATTGAAAATGGAAAATTGGTAAAAGGGGTTATGCCTAAGAGCAATAACGATGCCATAGTTGGAGAGAGTTTGTTTAACTATATGCACCTGCATCTTGGAGAGAATTTAACTGTTAGGGGCTCATTTCAATCTTCCTTAGCCATATTGCACATAGTTGGAGTTTTTAGAACTAATGATTCCACAAATGATGAAATCTTAGTGGATTTATCTACTGCTCAAACTTTGGCAGAATTGAAAAAAGGCACTGTTTCTATAATAAGATTTAAAAGTGATGATGTAAAGAAGGCACATGAATTAATGGATCCAAACTATCCTAAATTTAAAATTATGCTAAATGCTACCGGGCAAATTTATTATGGTGAGAAGTTCAATGTTAGTGTGAATATAGAAAATATGGGAAGTATATCTGGCAATTGCAGATTCTATTTGTATTTCCAAAATGTAACTGTAGTAAGAGATTTGCATATAAATAAAAATACAAGTTTTAATATAACTCTTAAGGCAAATTATGTTGGCAACTGGAAGATAAAGGCATATGCTGAAAATGATGTTTTAAATTATTCTTACTCATCTAGAATTGCTGTTGTTGATAGGCCAGTCATATTCCAAGGAAAGACCCTCACCTATGTTTATACTCCTACATTGTTCTCTTTTCACTCAATAAACAATTCTTCCATAGAAAATGCCACTTTAAAGGTATACGGCGAGGATTATTATAAGGTATACCATTTCAACTCTTCCATTACTCTATCTTTTCCAAAAAGAGGAGAATATACCATTTATTTTGATAAATATGGCTATGAAAATAAAACAATATTGGTAAGAGTTTTTAAAAAGGCAAATTTAATAACTCCATCGGATATCTATCCTAAGCCTGTGAATAACATAATATTTCTCAAGAAAAATGAGGATATAAGATTAAAAGTGGGAAATAACGCATCCATTTACTATTCCATAGACAATAGCTTAATAAGAGAGACAAATTCAACAATTTCTATTCTTGGTAATGCGGGAGAGAAGCATAATCTGGATATTTATGTTGTCAAAAAATGGATTATGGAAAACTCATCATATACGATTTACATATGCAACAATTATTCAGTAAATATATTCTCACCAATAAATAATGAATCCGTTGTCTATTATAAAGGAAATTTCACAATAAATATTTGGAGCGAGCTCCCTCTCAGGAATTTAACACTCTATATCAATAGACATAGGCAAGATATAGATTTGAATGAGAGTTTGGAAGAAGGCATTCTAAATTATACATACAATATTACGGTTAATGTGAAGTACAAAAATTTTGAAGTTGAAATTTATGCTCGGAATATTATGAATATTTCAGCCCATAAAATAATAAAACCAAAGGTAGTTTATTCCTCAGATTTCATAAAACCAGAAATTATCACTGGAAGCAGAAGAGCCCTATATAAATCATTGCTTGGAGATGAGGCCCCATTTACTATAAGGGTATGGAGTGGGCAGAGTTTTACAATAAGCGCATCAGATAATTTACAAATGAAAAACCTTACCGTTTATATTTTTCAAAAGTATTTCTATGCCCCCGAGGAAAATTCAAATGTTAAAACTTCAAGTGTGACAATTCCCACTATGTTTAGAAATGGCACTAACATACAATTCTTACCAGAAGGTGTTTATCAAGGAGAAATAATAGCAATTGATTCCTCTGGAAATGTGAATGAGACAAATTTCTATGTGGATGTAAACAACACAAATGAAAAAATACCCCCAATTATTCTCGGGTCCAAACTTCTAATTTTTAATTCTCCAAGTAAATCATTCAAATTCAAAATTTATGATAATGTTGGTGTAAAATACATAGCACTTTTTGAAAATAATACTATCATAAAGAATATTTCTTGCAATGGGGATAATAATATAACTGCATATCTAAATTATTCTGAGATTAAAGATGGACTTTATAATTTAACCATCATTGCTATGGATGTAAATAATAATTCCGTAGATTTTGAAGGGAAGATATTGAAAAATTACACAGATAAAGAGTCACCTACAATTCTACCATTACCCACTAAAATATTCAGCGGAGAATCTATAACCGTGGAGGCAAAGGATAATGTATATATGAAAAGTTTAGCAGTTTATGCTTTCGGCAAATGGTTCAATGCTACGAGCAGGGTTATTGTACCTACTGAGTTTATAGGAAACAATACTGTGGAGTATATTCCTCCTGGAGTATATGATCTAAAAATTGAAGCCCGGGATATTTTTAATAATGGCATATCTAAGATTGTGCATATTGAAATTAACAATACCAACGAGAATATACCCCCCATTATATTTCCATCAAATATCACAAAATGCAACGCATCGGATATATTAACTTTCAAAGCCTATGATAATGTAAGAGTTTCTACTATGTGGATTGAAGTTGATAATCTTCCCGTAATCATTGTAAAGGGTAATAACATAACTTGTAGAGCTGATACTCTGGGATATGGAATCGTAGATGCAGAAATATTTGCAATGGATGTAAATGGCAATACTGCCTCTATTCCCTACGAAGTGCTTGTAAGAGACAACATTCCTCCGAGGGTACTTAATAGGACCATTAAAATATGGGGGGGAAATACAAGCGTTGTATCTTTATACGATAATGTTGGAATCCAAGATGCTACTCTATATATATTTGGAAAAGAATTTAAAAATATTGGAAATGAAATTAAAATACCCACAATGTTTAGAAAAGGGAATAATATAAGCTTTGTATCCCAAGGCATTTATAAAGGTTTTGTAAGAGTAGAAGATCTTGCGGGCAATATAAACAGCACGGAAATCACGCTCATTATTAACAACACCGATGAAAGGAATCCTCCAATCATCATTGGAAACCCTTATAACACATTGAATAAGAACAATACCGTTATTTTTAAGGCCTACGATAATGTAAAAACAGAAAAAATTTGGTGTGAAGAGAAAGGCAAGGTTATATACGGAGAAAAAGGCAATGTTTTGAATCTCTCTATAAACTATTTCTCACCTGGACTGCATAATGTTACCATTTATGCTGAGGATATTAATGGGAATATTGCAAATATGAGTGCCCAGATAGAAGTTGTTGGAATTGCAGAGTATACAATTAATGCAAGCCTTTATCAATCAAAGATAACAATGGACCAAAGGGGAATTTTGAGTATAATAGTAAAAAATAAAGTAAATGAAGGAAATTGCACCATAAATATATTTATTGATGGGAATTTATATGATACGATAATAACATATCTTCATTCATACGAGACAAAGAGTTTTACAATTCAGTTGCCCTATATGAGTGAGGGTACCCATCTAATCAAGGTAAACAATATAACAATGAAGCTCAAAGTTACAAAGGTGCTCATAGAGAAACTACCAATAGATTTACTTTTAAAGTATGATAAAAATTTAAAAGTTACCGGAGGGAAAGAAGTAATATATAAGGGATTTCAACTATCCGAGGGTAATTTTCTCCTAATAATTTACGCTTTGATTACCATAGCAATAATTCTGGTTGCCTTAGGGTTGTATTCTTCATTGCTTAAAGGTATAAAAAATAATACAATTGCCATTCTAAGAGCCATAGGTGCAAGCAACAAGCAGATTTTGAAAATAGCATCAAAAGAAATTTTGATATATGTAATGCCCTCAATACTTGGAGGCATATTCTTAGGCTTCATTTCAGTTATGGCTATTCAACATTTCAATTTGATGCGGGCCTTCGGACACACTTTAATAGTTATAATTAATATGGATGTTGTAATGTACAGCATACTCATTGGACTAGGGTTTCTTGCGTTTTCCACGGCGCTAATTTTCAGAAACATATTCCATTCCAAGATAGCTTACCTTATGGGGAGTGAGAGTTCTGAGAAAATATCAACATTAGAGGAGGTACTTCAATGAAGGGAAAATGGATTGCATTAATCGCCATATACATATTATCTGTGGCAATAAGGATATATCCAGCATTTGTAACTCCTATTCCATACAATGTTGATGCTTTAACAGATTCTCGCGCCTCTCAATTTATAGCAGACCATGGCAATTTAAACTTTCCAAGTGGAGTTACATACAACAACCATCATACTCCTATAACACCATTGTTTAATGCTTTATCCGCAGCCATTTCCCAACTTACAGGGGTTAGTGTTATGCACTTCTTACCATTCTTATTTCCTTTTATAACCTCGCTCTCAGTAATTGGATGGTATTTATTGAGTAAAAAGATAACCAATAGAGAGGATGTGGCACTTGCAACAGCTGCCTTCTTTGCCATTAGCGGTACATATGTTCTCCAAACTGCGCTGGTGTGGAAAGAAGCAATTGGATTCGTGCTTATGCCCTTTGCTCTATACACTTATAGAAAAAAGAGTTGGATAAGCGTGTTTTTACTTCTTTTACTTCCCTTAACACACCACTATGTGGCTTTAATAACATATTTAATGATGACTTTTACAATAATCTTAAATTTCTATGAAAAATATACAAATCATATAGAATTTAAAAAATCTGATTATACATGGGCTTTAACAGTAGGAATTTTATGGATATATATGGCAAGCTATTATTCTTTGAGACATTTTGATAGATTAAATCAATTATCTCCATCATCATCCTTGTGGCTATTTATCTCTTTATTTTTCTTGCTTTTGCTTTTTGGTATAAAGCTGTTGAAAACTCATTATAAAAAGATAAAAAAATGGCACATAGTTATGGGCTTTATATTACCCTTTAGTGCTTATATAATCTACTTCTTTTTCCCAGTATTTTCTTACACTATGCTTTTTAATAGCAGCACTTTTGAATATACAATAGGTTATATTTTATTAATGCCCATAATTGCAATAGGTCTATATTTACTTACAACAACAAGTTATGATGAGAGAAAGGGCTTTATTTCCATACTTTTAGCACCACTTCAAATGATTTTATTCTTTGTGCTCCATGGATTTGACCCAGCAACATATGCCTCAGTAAGTAGAACTTATGATTTTCTTGACCCATCTACCCATGTTTCTCTAGCAACTGGAAGCTTCAAACTTAAAAAATTTGCAATAGTTTTTCCCATAGTGTTTATCACTTTAGCAACTACAACGCCTATAGCATATCATACGCAAGAATCCTTTGGGGTCTCTTACTTTATATTTCCAGATGAGCTCCACAGCGTAGAATGGATTGAAAAACATTTTCCAAATAAGAATATAGCTACAGATGATAAGCTAGGTCTTGTGGCTAAAAATGAATATGATATAAATGCTACTAGAAACTTGCCCTATCTAATACAGAATGGTTTATACAACAAGAGCCAGATATGGCTACTGGGCTCATACTGGAATTATGGTGCGCAAATGTCTCCTATGGCTCCCATAAAGGTAAATGTAACTAGGATTTTAAACCAGAATTCTGTGGTTTTTTCCTCTGGTCATACTTTCGTAGTTCTAAATAATACCTCATAAAGCTCTCAGGATATCTGAGAAGAATGAGAATTATAAATATCATCAGAAGTGGATAGTAATACACAGTTACTCCAGCACTCTTTAAATTTATTGTAAACACTCCTCTATTTAGCAGGTAATATGTCCAAACCAATAACATAGTTAAGGCAATGCCACTAAAAACCATCTTGTATTTTGGATTTTTATGGTACTCTTCAAGAAATCTAAATGCTATGTATATTACGCCTGTAAGTATTATTGGCAAACTATACTCTCTCAAACTCACACCCAAGTATGAAAAATACTGGTTGAAGTACTTAACAAATAAAATTGGGAGAACAATAAGGAGAAATAATCTTCCAACCGCTTTGAGAGAGGGTTTTAAAGCACTCATAGATTAATCACCTCTTCATACCTAAATCCTGTGTTTTCCTCGTAGAAAATAATTTTTATTTTGTCAATAGGTTTTGTTATCTCTAACTTTTCATATTTTTCCACATGTTCTCCTGGATTCACATTGTACAAAGAGCTATCTCTTCCTACTTCGGAACCTTTATAATAGTATATCTTTGTGACATTCATTGAGAGAGGGTAAGGGGCAGAATCTGTAAAAGAGTAGTAGAGAGTGCCGTTATTAAATACTCTATATGTCAAATTATCTAAAGGTGCCCCCCAGTGATATGTTTTTTGAAAGGGAATACTGAATCCAAGTAAGCTAATATTACCAACCATTTTGAGGGGCATAGAATGGGTGATTAGATAGTGCATTGCTTCTGAATTTATATGCACCTTAATTTTTCCTTTATAAAATGTCCCAAGGGTAAGCGAAGTGTTGAAATTGCCATATTTTTCACCATTTCCTTTTATTTCACCCAAAATCTCAGCAGATCCTGATAGATAACTAGCAGTTTTTATTTCATAGGGTATGTAAAAGTATAATGATGAGTTCATATGTACATCTTCAGGTGGGTAAATATGGGTGCTTTCAATTGGGGGTATCCAATCAAATGTGTGGTTCATATTTATGGATATATCTACCAAACCTAGCATATATTTTAGTGAAACTGAGAAATTGGCGTAGAGGGTATCTCTATTATAAAAATGATACAAACCCGGATATTCTTCTTTGTATATTTTTTCAAAATCTATGGCAATAGGTACATCAAAGGTATCAATACTGTCGGTGGGTATGCTGCCTATTAAACTACTTCCATTGATAAATTGAGAGGTTTTATTGTTTATTTCATAATTTATTTTCAAATTTGTGATGTTGTAAAATCCATAATTTTTTATAGTCACCGGTATGTTTATAATAATTTTAGATCCCTCATAAGTAACAAAGGGCTTGCCCACATTGACTATCTTAACATCCTCAACAGCGAACGAGTATGCTGCGAGTAAAATAATTGCAATAACACCAATTTTAGCTAGAGTTAAAAGTATAGAATAGGCTTTAATAGCAACCTTTAATTTTTTAGCCATAATAATAGGGTATAAAATATGTTTTAATAATTTTGCGGAGTGAGACGCTCGATAGATAATGTGCCTGCGGCCTGTCGCAAACTTAGGAGGTGATCCATCCGCAGGTTCCCCTACGGATACCTTGTTACGACTTAACCCTCCTCGCTGACCCCAGGTTCGACCCTGCCCATAGAACAGGGCCTCACCTAGAGCCAACTCGGATGGTTTGACGGGCGGTGTGTGCAAAGAGCAGGGGCGCATTCACCGCGGGATGTTGACCCGCGATTACTACGGAATCCAGCTTCACGAGGGCGAGTTACAGCCCTCGATCTGAACTACGGACGGGTTTCAGGATTAGCTCCCCCTTTCGGGGTCGCAACCCATTGTCCCGCCCTTTGTAGCGCGCGTGTAGCCCGGGGGATTCGGGGCGTACTGACCTACCGTTGACCCCACCTTCCTCCAGCTTAGCGCTGGCGGTCTCCCCAGTGTGCTCTGCCCCCGGAGGGACAGGTGGCAACTGGGGACGGGGGTCTCGCTCGTTATCACACTTAAGTGAACGCCCTACGGTACGAGCTGACGATGGCCATGCACCACCTCTCCGGCTCTTATTCGGGCAAGGTCGTCAGCCTGGCCCACATAGGCCGGTCGCCCCCGGTGAGTTTTCCGGCGTTGAATCCAATTAAACCGCACGCTCCTCCCGTTGCAGTGCTCTCCCGCCAATTCCTTTAAGTTTCAGCCTTGCGGCCGTACTCCCCAAGCGGCCCGCTTAACACCTTCGCTCCGGCACTGCCGGCCCCCGAGAGACCGACAACACCAAGCGGGCAGCGTTTACAGCCAGGACTACCCGGGTATCTAATCCGGTTTGCTCCCCTGGCCTTCGTCCCTCACCGTCGGAGCCGTTCAAGCCGGACGCTTTCGCCACAGGTGGTCCCCCCGGGATTACAGGATTTTACCCCTACCCCGGGAGTACCTCCGGCCTCTCCCGGTCCCAAGACCCGCAGTCTCCCCGGAATTCCTGATGTTGAGCACCAGGATTTACCCAGGGATTTGCGGGTCCGGCTACGGACGCTTTAGGCTCAATAATAGTGGCCACCACTCGAGCTGCGGGTATTACCGCGGCGGCTGGCACCCGTCTTGCCCAGCCCTTATTCCCGGAGCTTTTTAGACTCCGGAAAAGCCCTCCCAAAAGGAAGGGCACTCGGGCTCCCCTCGTCGCGCTTTCGCGCATTGCGAAGGTTTCGCGCCTGCTGCGCCCCGTAGGGCCTGGACTCGTGTCTCAGAGTCCATCTCCGGGCTACCCCTCTCAGGGCCCGTACCCGTCGTAGGCTTGGTGGTCCTTTACACCACCAACTACCTGATAGGCCGCAGACCCATCCTCGGGCGCCGGAGCTTTCAGCCTCAGAACATTCCAGTATCCGAGGCCTATGGGGTATTAGCCTCAGTTTCCCGAGGTTATCCCCCACCCGAGGGTAGGTTGTCCACGTGTTACTGAGCCGTCCGCCGGTGCCCCCGAAGGAGCCCCTAGACTCGCATGGCTTAGTCGGAGCCCGATAGCAGTGGCCTCCGGCAGGATCAACCGGAGTTGATCCGCCTAACACTTGGAGAGTATCGGCGACAGACCGCAGTCTGCACACCTATCGAGCGTCGGATTTGAGAGCTCCATCCCGTTTTGGGAAGTTTTTCTCAAATCCCCACAATTTTATGTACAGCCATGGAACCCAGACGCTCATTTTCTCGCATCTGGCGCCTTTTGGCTGCACTGCAAAGCCCTTAATGAGCAACCAATATATATCCCTTTCGCTCTACTTTATGAGCATTAGGTAATTGCCCCTATGAGTAGGTTGTATATGAAACTTTTTACCTCTCATCAATTTTCCTCTTTAACTCGTTTAATTTGTTAAGTGCATCTATTGGGGTAAGATTCATTATGTCAATTCTTTTTATCTCATCCAAAATATCTGTGCAATTCTCCTCCCCAAACAGCATAGTTTGAATTATTTTCTTTCCTCTTCTAACCTCTATTACCTTTTCCTCCTCTATCAGATTCAATATTTCCTTTGCCCTTTTAACAACTTTTTCTGGTACTCCTGCAAGCTTTGCAACTTCAATTCCATAGCTCTTACTCATCCCACCGGGCATAACTTTCCTAACAAAAATCAAGCCATCCTGAGTTTCTTTGACAGCAATATGGTAATTTCTAACATTATCTAGAACATTTTCTAACTCAATAAGATGGTGGTAATGGGTTGCAAATATCGTCCTAGCTCTAATTGAATTGTGAATATGCTCAGTTATGCTCCAAGCTATGGCTAAACCATCGTAGGTGCTTGTGCCGCGACCAATTTCATCAAGGAGAATTAGGGATCTTTGTGTGGCAGTATTTAGAATATTTGCTAGTTCAACCATTTCCATCATAAATGTTGATCTTCCTCGCGTGATATCATCACTTGCTCCAACACGGGTATAGATGCGGTCAACGAGCCCTATTTTTGCATAATCTGCAGGCACGAATGAGCCCATTTGAGCCAGTATAACTATCAATGCTACTTGTCTCATGTATGTACTCTTACCTGCCATATTTGGACCTGTAAGGATTATAAACCTTGCATCCGAGTTTATATGCGTATCGTTAGGAACAAAATCCGTATATAATTCTACCACTGGATGCCTTCCATTCCTGATTTCTATGTCCATACTTTCATCCACTTCTGGCCTTGTGTAATTCATCTCAAGTGCAATTCTTGCCAAGGAGGATATAACATCAATTAAAGCTACACTCTTGGCAACTCTCTCAATAACATCTATTTTCTCTCCCAATTTCCTTAAAATATCCTTGTAAATTTTATTTTCAAGCTCGTAAATTCTATCCTTTGCACTCAAAATTTTGTACTCTAATTCTTTAAGCTCCTCTGTGATGAATCTCTCTGAATTTTTCAAAGTTTGCTTTCTTTTATAATTATCGGGCACCTTGGAAAGATTTGATTTGCTAACTTCTATGTAATATCCCATAACATCATTGTATCCAATTTTCAAGTTCTTTATTCCTGTAATTCTTCTTTCTCTCTCTTCCATCTTTCCAATCAATAGTTTTGCATCCGCAGCAATACGCTTTATCTCATCCAATTCCTTATCATATCCTTCTTTTATCACTCCTTCACCCACGGGATAATCTCCATTTATTGCACTTTCAATCAATTCAATTATGTCATCAATTTCATCAATATTCATCGCGGCATCTCTCAAAATTTTTGATTCAAAATCAATTTTTAATTTACCAGCATGCTTCAAGCTTTCCTTTAAGGAGATTAAATCTCTAGGTGTAGCTTTACCCAAGGAAATTCTTGTTTTTATCCTTTCAATGTCCTTTATGCGTGAGAGAATTGCACGGATAGAATCTTGAAGGAGCTGCTTATTGACAAGTTCTTCAACAGCATCCAATCTATTATTTATCTCTCCTATATCTTTCAAAGGTCTCTGCATCCATCTCTTTAATAATCTAGCACCCATGGGGGTCTCACATTTATTTATTGTGTAATAAAGAGTGTATTTGTTTTCCCCAATAACATTGTGAAAAATTTCTAAATTCTTTAGAGTTGTGGAATCTAAAATAAGATACTTGTCTTTAAAATATCCTTGCAACGAGGTTATGTTCTTCAATTCACTCATAGTATTCTCCTTAGCATATTTTAAAGCAGATGCAGCTGCTCTTAATCCATATTCCCCTATCCCAAACCCACCCAGTTCGGCAACTTTAAAATGCTCTTTCAAAATTCTCTCATAATCCACATAGTATTCTTCATCCATAATCTTAATTGGAAAGTCTAAATTTAATTTAGAATTGGACAAAATTTCTGAAGGCTGGAGACGAAGAATTTCAGCGTTTAGTCCATAAAAATCCAATTCACCTGCAAAGAATTCTCCAGTGGATATGTCCAAGGCGGCAAATCCATAAGTTTCATCGTGCTTATAAATTGAGAAAAGAAAATTGTTATCCTCTGTCAATAATGTATCCTCAATCAATGTGCCGGGAGTAACTATACGCACTACATCCCTCTTCACCAATCCCTTTGCTTTTGCTGGGTCTTCAAGCTGCTCACATATTGCAACCTTGTAACCTTTTTTAACTAAGCGGGATAAATATGCATCCAGAGCATGATAGGGTATGCCTGCCATAGGTACAGGCTCATCTTTGCTTCTCCTCGTTAGCACTATATTCAATTCCTTTGAAACGAGCTTTGCATCATCTTCAAATGTCTCATAGAAATCTCCTACACGGAAAAATAATATTGTATCCTTATACTTCGCCTTTATCCTGTGATACTGTCTCATAAGGGGAGTAGCCATTTATCGTTGCTATTGAATTTTGATATTAAACTCTTTTGGAAAGATACTCTCATACCCTAAACTATCTTGCAGAAGGTCATCTTACAATAAATCGTTGCTCATTTCTCTCTCCACACTCTTCCCTTTTAAGTAAAATTTGGGGGTAAACGAGCATCGGAAGATGTGAGCACGCCCTGCTTTGCAGGGCTGTGGCACCTTTCTTCTTAAGAAAGGGGCTTAGTGCTCCGGCCGGGATTTGAACCCGGGTCACGGGCTTTCTTCAAAGCCCTTCTTTACGGGTAAAGCCGCTTTCTTCCTAAGAAAGGGGCTTCCCGAAAGGCCCGAATGCTTGGCCGGGCTACACCACCGGAGCATATCAAATGCCCGTTGCAAAGGCGTATAAGCGTAGGGAATATAAAATTTTTTATTCTTGGTGAGTTTATACCTTTTACAATGTTTGGAGGTGAATTGTATGCTTACAAAGAGAATTTACGATGAGCTTGAATTGTTATCAAGGCATATAAGGGTATTAGAGGTGGTTATGAAAAAGCAACCTGTTGGAATAATAAGGATGTCTCAGATTCTTGGGATTGAAGAGCATGAGGTAAGACGCTCTTTGGCAGCTCTTGAGAATAATGGGTTCATAAAACCCACACCCAATGGGGCTATAATAGATGGAAATATTAAAGATGACTTGCTTGAACTCGCAGAGCAGTTGGGGGAGATAGAGGATATAGTAAAAATACTAAGAAAGAAAGTTTTAACACTAGTGGTTTAAATGGGAAAACCTGTGTATCTTGGAAAAATAAATTTTTACTGGTGTGATGAATGTAATGTTCCGCTTCTCACAAAGCATTGTAGTATATGTGGGAATGAAGGAAGAAAAGTTCCCATTACTCCTCCTGGTGAGGTTAGAATAGGATTTGAAGGTGATTTGAATATTTTAAATGAAGCATTAGAAAGGGCATTTGGATGCAAACTTGAAAATTTTTTTGTGCTTTTCAACAGGGTTCCCCATTATGATAGGATGGATGAGGTTATAATTGATGGAAAGGTAATAGGTAATTTGAGATACGATATTGAGAGAAAAGAATTTAGAATTGCTCTTAGGATGGAGGGTGCATACTTATTGAATAAGTGCATATCCAAAGGATGGGTTGAAATTGATGATGGGGCTATACAACCAATTTTGAGCGGCAAGAATTTGATGGCTCCAGGGGTAAAGGATTGCGCAGAGGGCATAAAGAGTGGAGATGAGGTAATAATAAGGGATTCCTCGGGCAGAGCTTTGGCGGTTGGCATAGCGAGAATGAATTCGGAGGAGATGTGTAGAGCTACGCATGGAATGGCTGTTAAAATTAGACATAGCGGCTATGGAAAATGGGAAAAAAGAGAGCAAGCAGATTTGGAGAAGGTTATAGAAGCCAATAAGCATCATTTAGAAAATATAGAAAAGAAAGCTGTAAGATTCATAAAAGAAATAAAGAATAAATACAATTTACCCTTAGCAGTTTCATTTAGTGGTGGAAAAGATTCTTTAGCTGTTCTTCTTCTTGCTTTGGAGAGCGGTTTGGATTTTCATACTTTTTTCTTGAATACTGGCATAGAGCTTCCAGAAACTGTTGAATATGTGAATGAATTTGAGAAGAAATATGGAATAAAAATAGACAGAATAAATGCAGGTAAAGCATTTTGGAAATCCTTGGAGCATTTTGGACCTCCTGGGAGGGATTACAGATGGTGCTGCAAAGTTTCCAAGCTTGGTCCTACAACAAGGTATATACTTGAAAATTATCCATCAGGGCTTCTAACTCTCATAGGACAGAGAAGGTATGAAAGCATGGAGAGAATGAGAAAGGGGAATATTTGGAGAAATGAGTGGGTTCCGAATCAATTGTCTGTAAGCCCCATTCAAAACTGGAGCTCTTTGGAAGTTTGGCTCTATATACTCTGGAAAAAGGCACTAATAAATGTTTGGTATAAAAGGGGCTTAACTAGAATCGGCTGCTACTTATGTCCATCTTCAGACCTTGCAGATTTTGAAATTTTAAGAAAATATTTTGAAGGCATAGAAAAGTGGTTCTCTTATCTAAAAGAGTATGCCAAGAAGAGAAAAATTCCTGAAGAATGGGCACAATCTTCTTGGCGCTGGAAGAATCCACCAAAATGGGCTGGTGGCATAAGGGTAGAAAGGGATAAGCTAAAGGTGCAATTTGTGGGCAAGGAATGGAAAGAGGTAAGGTTTGACAGGGAAGTTGATGAGGAAAGGATGCTCAATATTCTTTTTGCCTTACCTCAGGGCTCATTTAGATACGATAAAAAATTGGAAATATCGGAAAATTTCGTTAAAGAGGCAAAATCCTTGATAATACGCTCTCAAGAGTGCATTGGATGTGGTATATGCCTTGGAAGATGCCCTGTGGGAGCGTTATATCTGGAAAATGGAAAGATAGCAATAAAAGAGGAAAGGTGCATACACTGCTTAGATTGCCTTGGAAAATGTCCCGCAGAGGAGTTTTAGATATTTAGATAGCTCTTTATTTTCTCTCTAAAATATCTCGGGCTTACATTCTTAACTATGTAATCTTTAGCTCCTGCGTCCAAAGCATCTTTTATAACCTCTTGCTTATCAAGCCCACTTATAACTATTATATTCGCTTTTTCGTCCAAATTTTTTAGGTCTTTAATCACATCTATTCCGCTTGAATCTGAGAGTATGATATCCACCAAAATTAAATCTGGCTCCTCCTTTTCAAATTTTTCAATGGCCTCCATTTTATTCTTTGCCCAAATTATTTTAATATTCTCTTTTTTTAGCACATCTTTCAAGAATTTATAGAATAGCTCCGAATCATCTGCCAAGAGGAGCTTTTTCATAGAACCTCACCCTTTATTATCTCTGGATAACCTTTATCAGAGGATAAACTTAGGTGGTATGCTCTTGTCCATGGCTTTATACCATACATAATTATATCCCCATTTACATTCTTAAATTTAAGATATATATCTGCAAGGCCTGCAGTGAATATCTTTATTGCCTTATTTGACATCTTGCCAGAAATGATTAGCAGCCCGCCATACTTTCTCACAAAATTCCTCATATAGTCAATTAGCTGCATTATCTGGTGCTCTTCCAAGAAATTAAATAGGCGGTCATAGCCAATTATAAAGAGAGGATTCATGTCTTCATCGCTTATGCATTTCTCCATACTCTCAATTATGCTCTTTACATCGTAAAAATTAGTTTTTACAACAAAATCCTCCAGCTCTTTTTCAGGATAAATTATTCTCATATTTGATATATATTTTTGAAGGCCAAAGAGGTAAATTTGGTACTTTATCTCGTTCATATCCAT
>WAPW01000092.1 GCA_015520565.1 Candidatus Aciduliprofundum sp.
CCGATGTGTACAAGCAATTGAAGGATGTGGCAGAGCTTTTGGAGAAGCATTACAAGGATATGCAGGATATTGAATTCACTGTTGAGAAGGGCAAGTTGTATCTCTTGCAGACAAGAAATGGTAAGAGGACAGCAGCTGCAGCTGTCCGCATTGCCGTTGATATTGTTGATGAAGGGTTAATTACAAAAGAGGAAGCCATAATGCGTGTAACTCCTGAGAATGTTGATACCTTATTGCATCCTCAGATTGATCCAAAGGCGAAGAAGGAGGTAATTGCTAAGGGTCTTGCCGCAAGCCCGGGAGCAGCTGTTGGCAAGGTGGTATTTGACCCTGATAAAGCTGTGGAGCTTGCGGAGAAGGGCGAAAAAGTTCTCTTGGTTAGGCCTGAAACTACTCCAGATGATATCCATGGAATGAATGCAGCTCAGGGAGTTTTAACTGCTAGGGGAGGTATGACTTCCCATGCAGCAGTGGTAGCTAGAGCTATGGGCAAGCCAGCGGTTGTTGGATGCGAGGAGTTGAGCATAAATATGAAGGAGGGATACTTCATAGCTCGTGGTCATAGGATAAATGAGGGAGATATTATAACCATTGATGGTACAACAGGTGAAGTGTATCTTGGCGAAGTACCTTTGATTCCACCATCCATAAGTGGAAATCTGGAAAAGATACTTGAATGGGCCGATGAGATAAGGGTTCTTGGAATAAGAGCCAATGCTGACACCCCTGAGCAAGCTACTAAGGCGAGGGAATTCGGAGCTGAAGGCATAGGACTAGCAAGAACAGAACATATGTTCTTCGGTGAGGATCGCCTGCCAATTATGCAAGAGATGATAATGGCCCAGAGCAAGGAGGAGAGAGTTAAAGCTCTAAACAAGCTTCTCGTAATGCAGCGCAGTGATTTTGTGGAATTCTTCCGCACAATGGAGAGCTATCCAGTCATAATACGCCTTCTTGACCCACCTTTGCACGAGTTCTTGCCAAGCAGAGAAGAGTTAACGGAAGAGATAAACGAGCTTAAGATGAAACTGAAGGAAGCCACAAGCTTGAGAGAGATGGATTTGCTTCTCTCGCAAATAAATGAGAAGAAGAGAATACTCAATGTGGTTAATGAGCTCCACGAATTCAATCCAATGCTTGGATTCCGCGGCTGCCGCCTTGGCATAATTTATCCAGAAATATATGAGATGCAGGTTCGTGCAATAATTCAAGCAGCCATTCAAGTTAAGAACGAAGGCAAGGAGATTTATCCAGAGATAATGATACCCCTAATAGGGCATGTGAATGAGCTAAAGCTCCTCAAGGAAGATTTGGAAAAAGTTGCCAAGGAAGAGATGGAGAAGGCGGGCGAGGAGATAAAATACATGTTTGGTACGATGATTGAAATTCCAAGAGCAGCTCTTACAGCTGATGAGATTGCCAAGTATGCAGAGTTCTTCTCCTTTGGCACAAATGATTTGACGCAGATGACATTTGGATACAGCAGAGATGATGCACAGGCAAAATTCCTCAAGAAATATGTTGAGATGGGAATACTCAAGGATGACCCATTCAAGAGCTTGGACTGGGACGGAGTTGGCCAATTGGTAAAGATGGGCGTTGAGAAGGGTAGAAAGACAAATCCAAATTTAGAAGCAGGTATATGTGGAGAGCATGGTGGAGATCCTAAGAGCATAGAATTCTTCCATATGGCTGGTTTGGATTATGTGTCCTGCTCTCCATACCGTGTGCCCATTGCAAGATTGGCTGCAGCTCAGGCACAGATTAAACATCCCAGAAAGTAATTAATACCTCTTTCTTTTCCCTTTTTGTGGATGAGTTAAAATTATATGTTTTGCATCTTAATCAGGATGACCCTAAGAAATGTACGGCAAAGAAACTTGGTAGATTTAATTATGCAAAATTGACATCTCAAATTTCCCATATTCCTAGGGGAAGCATAATTCTCTCTCCCTACACTAGGAGAGTTTTATCCCCTGCAGATAGGCGCACAGCTGAGAGACAGGGTATAACGGCGGTGGATTGCTCTTGGAAAAATGCAAGGGAGGTGTTTTACAGATTGCGTGGTAATTTTCGCCGCCTACCGTATCTCGTGGCCGTGAATCCTACGAATTGGGGGCATCCTTACCAGCTCAGCAGTGTAGAGGCCCTTGCAGCTGCCTTGTATATTCTTGGTTACAAGGAGCAGGCAAAAAAGCTCATGAACATATTTAAATGGGGCCCTAATTTTTTCATAATGAATCGTGAGCCATTGGAGGCCTATGCTAATTCAAGCTCTTGGGAGGAAGTGTTGGAGGCGGAAAAGGAATTCATTTGAATAGGTAAGAGATTATTCCACCCCATCCAATGTAAAGAAGAATAATAGACAGTAAAAATATGCTGATAAAAAGAGCCATTACAACTATGAGGTCTCTATATTAGGCATTTCCTTCTTTTATCTTCTCTAGCTCTGCATTATATATTTCCCTCTTAACTGCATAATAACCTATGCTAAGATCCCTACTTGGGCTCACACCCCAAGATGCAGCACCTATTAAGAGGAGAGATGCAAATAGGGATATCCATGGAGAGAGCACCATTAAAACTAAGGAAATTAAGAAAGAGGTTATTACAAATCTCTTTGCTTTCTTTCTCCTTTCCATTTGAAGTTTATCTGGCAGGTTCACGATCAACTATCAAATTTCTACTATTTAATATTTGAGGCGCTGGCGAAGAAGTTGTACTCAAAACCGCAATAATCTTTTAAACTTCCATACTAAAAGCCATAAGGTACATTATAAGACCCTTCCATCTCCCGAATCTCTCTGCATATTCTCTGATCTCTCTTTCACTCTGGATACCTAAAAATTTAGAAAAGGCTTTCATCACATTTAAATCCTCTGCGGGGGCTATGCTGTAGTCGTGAATTAAAGTGGCTACTGCAAGTTCAGCAGTCCATCTTCCTACGCCGTATATTCCTGTGAGGAGTTCAACAGTTTCCTCTGGATTTTTATTAACTTCCTGAATATTGGGTAAGTCATCATAATACTCTCTTTTTGCTATTTCCCCAATGCTTTTTGCCTTCATTGTTGTGGTTCCTAATGCTTTTATCTCTGAAATATCTATCTTCATCAATTCTTCGGCTGGAGGAAATGAATAATAAATGCGACCGTTCCACCTATTCACAACGCCCCATTTCTCCACAAGTTTTGCTGTTGTGATAAGAGCTAATCTTAGCGATATTCTCTGCTGAAGCACAACCTTAATAAGAGCTTCGTAGAGATTGAGATTTCTCGTTGGGCGCAGCCCTAAATATTTCATAGCGATTTTGTAAAGATTAGGGTATTCTTCAAGGGTTTTGAGAAATTCTTGATATCTTATATCCACCGAAAGTATATGCCTCACAGCTGAAAGCACTTCCTCATCACATTCTTTTTTACACTCCAATGTGACATCTATTTTTCCTATATCTTCATAAATTTCTGCTTTCACGGGAATAAACATATCTCCAATTGGGATAAGTCTCCAAAACAGGTTATTTTCCACAATGCATGGCAGAGGTCTCTCTGGAAGTGAGAATTTGTGCAAATGGGGTATAATTGAATACGGTTTCTCCGCAGATATGCTATATTTCACCAATCTCAATCACCTGCACCATTCCTTTTATCTCTCCTCTCTTCAATCGGAGCATCGCTTCGGGCACTTCGCTGAATTTTACCATTTCTTTTTCAATTCCAAGCTTTAAGCGGTCTGCAATTTTCAAGAATTCTCTGCCATAGTCCCTGCGGACTTGATATATTGTCTTTATCGTTCTTCCCCATAGATTTGCTGTGTAATTCTGAATGGTTATCGGGCTCATAGTCACTGCTCCAAGCACCAGTGTGGCAGCTGGAACGGTATTGGCTAATGCCCTTTCAACTAGCTTACCAGCAGTGGGGAAGAATATGAAAGCATCAACTTTATTGGGAAAATCCTCCTTTGCTAGATTTCCGACCCAATCAGCCCCATACTTCTTGGCTATTCTCTTATGCTCTTCACTCCTCGTGGATATATAAACTTCTATGTCCATACTCTTAGCCACACGGAGGATGTAGTACGCCGTTGGCCCAAATCCAAGCATTCCGAGGCGTTCTCCTTCGCGTATGCCTGAGATGCGGAATGCATAATGCCCAGTTATGCCAGGACACATTATCGGAGCTAAGTCCTCGGATGAAAGGGAGACATTGCGTAGGTCAAAGGCATAATCTTCGTGCACAAGCGCATACTCTGCAAAGCCCCCATCAACATCGTATCCAGTGCGCTTTATTTCAGGGCAGTAATTTTCATCACCACGCAAGCAATATTTGCACTTTCCGCAGGTGGAATTGAGCCAAGATACGCCCACTCTATCTCCAACTTTGAATCTATTTGCTCCCGGACCCAATTTGTCCACAATTCCCACAATCTCATGCCCCGGTACCACGGGCTTCTTGGATAGGGGGATATCTCCCTCAGCAATATGCAAATCTGTGCGGCATATCCCGCAATGGGTTACACGAACCCTTATCTCCTTCTCTCTCGGCTCTGGAATGGGTAAATCTACTAATTTTAGAGGTCTATTCTCTATGGGTTTTTGCTCTTCTACTATCCATGCTTTCATAGTGGGATATCTCCATTAATGTAGAAATATTTGGCGATGTTAGACAATTTTAATTTGATACCTTCTCTTCACATCTTCAAAATTCTCGCGAATCAACTTCATTGCATCTGGCAAGGATTCCATTATATCCCGAGCTGTTATTCCGTCCTCACCTTTGCATTCTACTGCCAAATCTCCAGCTAAGCCATGCACGAACACGCCCATTCTTGTGGCATTTTCAGCGCTAAGACCAAGGCCATACATTGCAGCGATGGTGCCTGTGAGGACATCCCCGCTGCCTGCAGTTGCCATTCCTGAATTTCCACTCATATTGATGTATATTCTTCCATCCGGCATGGCAATTTGTGTGTGTGCTCCCTTGAGCACGAGTATTACCTTGTATTCTTTGGCAAAATTCCTTGCGATTTCAATTCTATTATCTAAAATTTCCTTTATGCTCTTTCCTGTCAATCTGGACATCTCGCCGGGATGGGGAGTTAGTATTGTGGGATATTTTCTATCTTTCAATATTTCAACATTATGGGAGAGTGCAGTTAGGCCATCTCCATCCACTATTATCGGTTTTTCAATCTCACTTATTAACTCTTCAATCAGCTTTTGAGTTCTCTCATTTAGAGATGTGCCAGGGCCGAGAATTACTATATCTACATCTTTGGCTATTTTCAAAATATTCTTCTTAGCTGTGTATCCAATGCTTTTAGCATCCGTCTCTGGCAATGGATGGAATACAATTTCCCTGCCTTGAGTACTGATAAAAGGTACCACTGATTTTGCAGTGGCCAATCTAGAATATCCTCCTCCTGCCTTTAAAAAGGATAGGGCCGAGAAGTATGGCGCTCCGTAGTAATTTCCCGCTCCCGCTACGAAGAGTGCATCTCCGAAGGTTCCCTTATGGCCATCCTTCTTCCTAGGGGGGAGGGGTATTGGCTCGTTTATGAATACATTTATTTCTTTATCTTCATAATTTTCTGGTGGAAAAGAAATATGGGACACATAGAGCTCTCCGCAATACTCAAATCCGGGATACAGAATATTCCCTATCTTTGGCAATCCGAATGTTGCTGTGTAATCTGCCCTTACGGCAGTGCCCATAATTTTTCCAGTATTACCATTTATGCCTGATGGAATATCTACTGAGAAAACAAGTTTTGCACTTTCGTTTATTATCCTTATTGCCTCTGCATACTTTCCCTCAACATTTCTAGATATGCCTGTGCCTAAAATTCCATCAATAACAGCATCGGCTGTCTCAACTGACATACGAATGAGGGCATTGTCCCCCTCAAAATTCTCTATTTGAATTCCTATTCTCTCCGCAATCTCATAATTCATCTTTGCAGCACCCTTATACTTCTCTGGGGAGCTCATTAGGTAAATTTTTACATCTGCACCATTGGAGTACAATTTGCGAGAGAGAGTAATTGCATCACCGCCATTGTTTCCCGGGCCTGCAAATGCAACGAATTTTCTTCCCTTAATTGTGCCAAATACTTTTAAAATAACGAAATAGAGCGAATGGGCTGCATTCTCCATAAGAAGCTCTTCTTTAATTCCATATTTTTCAATAGCCCTCTTATCAAGGGCATGCATTTGTTCTACAGTGCTAACTCTCATATTACTCACCTCATCCTGCATGCACTACATTGAAGATTAACTTTTCTCAAACTCTATGTATTCAAATCCGGTGTATGGTATGAGGGCTTTTGGTATTCTTATCCCTCTATCCTCTTGGAAGTTTTCAATTATTGCCACCATGATTCTCGTTGTAGCCAATGCAGTGCTGTTAAGGGTATGCACAAATTTCAACTCTCCCTTATCCCTGTATCTTATCATCAACCTCCTTGCCTGATATTCCAAGCAGTTTGAGCAGGAGACAACCTCCCTAAATTTCTGCTGCGCTGGCATCCATACCTCAATATCATATTTTTTGGCTGCCACGGCACCGAGCTCTCCACTGCATATATTTATAACCCTATAAGGCAACTCCAATTTTTGCAGGATTTCTTCTGCATTCTTTATCAATTCTTCCATAAGCACTTTGGATTCTTCTGGTTTAGAGAATATGACTTGCTCAACCTTGTAAAAATTGTGAACACGGAATATTCCCTTGGTATCTTTGCCATGGGCACCTGCCTCCTTGCGAAAGCAGGGTGAAATGCCCACATATCGTAGAGGCAGGGAATTAGAATCAAGAATTTCTTTCATGTGCATTGCTACAAGGGGATGCTCCGCCGTGGCAATCATGTATAAATCCTCCCCTTCAATTTTGTAAATCATCTCTTCAAAGGCCTCAAAATCAATCACACCTTCCATGGCAGCACGGCGAATCATCAAGGGAGGGGCTATGGGAGTATAACCCTTGGACACCATATGGTCCAAGGCGAATCTTATCAAGGATTGCTCTAAAATAACCAATTCATTCTTCAAATAATAAAATCTTGCCCCAGCGATTTTACCAGCTCTTGCTATATCCGCCAAATCATACTTCTCAATTATATCCACATGGCTTATCGGTTTTTTTCTTATGAGCTCATAATCCATTCCTGCTGAGTAATTTTGGAAATAGTCCATATTCTCTTCTATAACTTTTGCCTTACCCCATGTGCGCAGGACTGGAGAATTTTCCTCGCCTTCACATACTGGGGTATCCTCAAGGAGCAGATTTGGAAGACGCATAAGTAGATAATCTCTCTTTTTCTTGTACTCTTCTACTTTCTCCTCAAGCTCCTTGATTTTTCTATTCAGCTCTTTCATCTCCTCTTTCGCTTTTTTTATATTTTTTCCCTCTTTCACAAGCTTTCCAATTTCAACGCTCTTTTTGTTTCTCTCATGCCTTAGATTTTCAATCACTTTCAAAGTTTCTCTCCACAAATTATCATAGTTAAGGATTTCATCCACTATCTTCTCATCTTCGTATCTCTTTCTGAGCATATCCCTTACAATATCTGCATTTTTGCGAATCAGCTTGATATCAATCATAGTCCTCACCCACTATCTTTTCTACCTCCTCTTTTGGAAGGGAAAATTGGCGAACATTTATATTGCTCTCAAGGAGCATTAGCTTTGCAAGGTCATCTGGATACCCCTCAGCATAAACAATTTCCTTAATTTCTGCATTTATGAGCATCTTGGCACAAACAACGCATGGATGATTTGTAACATAGATTGTTGCATCCTTTATTGATACTCCATGCACAGCCGCTTGTATTATGGCATTTTGCTCAGCATGCAATCCCCTGCATAGCTCATGTCTCTCACCACTAGGCACATTTAAATCTTCACGAATGCAGCCAGTGACATCGCAATGAGTCAGGCCCTTTGGCGGGCCATTGTATCCCGTGGCTAAAATTCTCTTATCTTTAACTATCACAGCTCCGACCTTCCTCCTCGTGCAAGTTGAGCGTGTAGAAGCGAGGTAGGCCATGCGCATAAAGTATTCATCCCAAGATGGACGCATAATTATGCCATGTATAGCGGGTATTTAATTTTTGACGGGGAAGTTTTAAATTTTTTGTTGTATATCCTTTTCTAATGAAAAAAGCCCTCAGGATTCCCCTTGTATTACTTCTTATTTGGCTTACAGTATCTTTAGGTGCAATTCTTCCAACAGTAAATATAAAATTTTCTAGTCCAGTTTTCAATGCTCCCGAGCAAGTTGTTCCACTGCCACAGGAGAATACGGAAGGAGGCAGCAATTCTTATTTTAATTATTTTATGCAAGCCCTTCTATTCGGTTTAGTGGCTTTTGCCGTTGTTGGAGCTTTTGTGTATAGAAAAAGGGTTGGAAAGGAGGCATTGGCTAGCTTGGTATCCATAGTTTTGGCCTTTTTGTTATTTGGAGCGATTTATTTATTGGCAGATAAAATTTCAATATCCCTTTACGGGGGTTATGGAGGCACTCCCTCTCATCCCGTTGTTGAAAAACCTTGGTACTCTCAAAATATGATTATTTTACTCGTTATTGCAGTGGCAATGGGTCTTTTGTTTGGATTTTTCATAGTTGAAGTTTATAAGAAAAAGAAGGTTAAGGTTGAAAGGGAGGTTATTACAACTGCTGAGGCAATGGAGCGTGCCATATACAAGGTTAAGATAGGTAAAGATGTCCGTGGGGCCATTTTGGCTGCTTACAAGGAAATGGAAAAATTAATGAGGGCTAGGGGAGTTGAGGATAAGAGCTATTACACACCGAGGGAATTTAGAGAGTTTGCATTGAAAACTCTAAAAATATCCCCAAAGCCAGTGGATACATTGACCAATTTATTTGAGATAGCTAGATACAGCTCCCATGATATGAATGAAAATCATAGAAAATTGGCTTTGAATGCTCTGGAGGAGATAAGAAATGAAACCTCAAGACAGTAAGGTTAATGATATGGTGATAAGGGGCAGAATGGGTATGATGCGAGTGCCCACTTCCTTTAAGGGTAGCGGATTGACTTGGTATATTGCCATAATAGCAGCTTTATCATTTTACGCTTTCATATCCTTTGAGTTTTATCTTTTAATAGTCCTTCTATTTAGCTTTCTTTATCTTCCATTTTTGTTTGTCATGAAATATGCTCCTAAACATATGGAGGCCATGGAAGAAGAAAAGATAATCGTAGATGAGGACATAGTGCATTTCAAAAGGAGGGTTCAAAAAGCACTTGAGGAGAATGCTGTTGCACAGAGGGACATAGAGTTAAGATTGTTGAATTCCTTGGCTGTTGATTTGAGTATAAGGTATGGAATCCCTGAAAGCGTTATTAGGAGAAATATGGAAAACAGGGAGTTTTTACGGAAGTATTTGGGAGAGAAGGCCGATTTAGTGGCTAGAATGTTTAGGAGAAGACATGAGCTCAGAGAGGCATTGCCGAGGGATAGGTTTGTAAAAGAGATAAATGCTATTTTGGAGGCGATGAAATGAAAGAAAAGATGGAAAAGATTATTGAAGAGGTTAGTAAGGTGATAGTTGGGAAAGAAGAAGTATTGAGACAAGTTCTATACACAATTTTAGCAGGAGGCCATATACTCTTTGAGGATTATCCGGGACTTGCCAAGACACTCATAGTTAAATCTTTTGCACAGGTTCTAGGATGCGATTTCAAGCGTGTGCAATTCACACCTGATCTAATGCCAAGCGATATAACGGGCACATACATATTTGACAGAAAAACTTCGGAGTTCAAATTCATGCGAGGACCTGTTTTCACGAATATATTGCTTGCGGATGAGATAAATCGCTCTCCTCCCAAAACCCAAGCTGCTCTGTTAGAAGCTATGCAAGAGAGACAGGTTACAATTGAGGGAGACACTTATAAGCTTGAAGAGCCCTTCATAGTTATAGCCACGCAGAATCCAATAGAGTACGAGGGTACATATCCTTTGCCTGAAGCGCAGCTGGATAGATTCTTGGTAAAATTGGCAGTGGGATATCCATCCAAGAAAGATGAAATTGAAATTCTAAAGAGAAGAATTGCTTGGAAGAGGGATGAAATACCATTGAACAAGATAGTTACCCGTGAGGAGCTTCTTGAAATGAAGAAAATGGTTGAAAATATCTATGTTGAGGATGATATACTTGATTACATAGTGAGAATAGTGAGGGCTACAAGGACACATTCTCAAGTTGAAGTTGGTGCAAGTCCTAGAGGAAGCTTGGCTATTATGAGATTATCCCGGGCCCGTGCATTGGTTTATGGAAGGGATTATGTTGTTCCCGATGATGTTAAGGCGGTGACGAGGATAGCTCTTGTGCATAGAATAATATTGAAGCCAGAGCCATGGATTCGCGGTGTTAGGCCTGGAGATATAGTGGAGGATGTACTGAAAAAGGTGCCTGTGCCAAAGGTGTAGCCATGCGCACATTGCATTTCTATGCCCTGCTTCTTTACTTTGCATTTCTGATAGTTATAGGGGTTATACTTAATTCCCCCCTAGCTATTTTTATTTCCATTCCAATTCTATGGCTCATAATATTTTCTGAGATACTCCCATTTAAACATATTAAGTTTAAAAGAAAATTTCCCCTAGAGAGATTTGCTGAGGGTAATGAAGTTGAGTTCCAATACTTTATTGAGGGAAAGGGATATTATTTTATCAAAGATGCTATGAATGTTGTTAGGGGATACTGTGGAAACAAATGTGTTGAGAGAAGAAATGTATTATTGGACAAGTTTGGGAGGGTTAAATTTAAAGAGGCCTTTGTTTACTCAGAAGATGTACTTGGAATGCAAGGACATATTTTAAAAATTAAGGATAAAGGGGAATTGAGAGTTTATCCGAGAATTGAGTATATAAGAAAGCTGAAGATAAAGCCCCGTAAGACGAGGAGCATTTTGGGAGATTATCCCTCTCGTATGAAGGGCCCTGGAATTGAATTTACAGATATAAGGAATTATTACCCGGGAGATGATATGCGATTTATAAATTGGAAAGCAACTGCTAGAAGAAACAAATTGATGGTAAATGAGTATGAAAGCGAGAGAACAGGAGATACAGTTATTTTGCTTGATGTTAGGAGATTTTTGAAGGGAGCGGAGGAGTATGAAGAGTTGCTAAATGCATCTGTAAGGGCGGCAGCTACATTGGCCACATACCTATCTAGAACTCGCAGTCGCGTTGGTTTTGTTGTATTAAGCAATAGTGTTGATTGGATATATCCAACATACGGAAAAAGGGCAATGTACCTCATATTTGATAGGTTATTGAACATAAGGAGTGAGAAAATAAGCAGATTACCCTTTGATTATGGAAAATTCATAGTTTCCAGATTCTTCCCTCCAAATTCCTTTGTGATTTTAATTTCCCCGTTACTCTCATGGGATATTGACGATTCTATAATTGAGCTTCTTGCCAAAGGATATGATGTTCTCGTAATATCTCCCACAATTATTGGCCATGGAAAGGATATGGCATCACGAATACTTAAAGCAGAGAGGGAAGTACGCCTAAGGAGGATAAGAATGTATGGAAGGGTTGTTGACTGGAATATAGAGTATCCCCTCACATCAATTTTGAAGGTGATGAGATGAAAAGAGAATGGCTCTTCTTGCTATCCTATTATGCCCTGCTGCTCATTGCCCCTCTGGGTGATGTGAGATTAACATTTTTAACTGGATTGATGATAGGCTTATCTCTCCTATTCCTTTATTTCTACAAGGTGATTAAAGACGAGATTTTGTTTTATGTGTATAATTTCATGGCTATACTTGGCATAATTTTTTCCTTGGGGGATTATAATCCATATTCCCCTTTAGTTATAGGAATTGCGTATCTTATGCTTACCCTGCTCTTCTTGCACATGGTTTATGCAAGATTCATCCCTATTTTTGGTATAGTGAGAAGAGATACCATTGTTTACACAATTCTTTCAATACCCCTCGCTTATCTATCCATATATCTCTTCCTCATATATCCCATTGGTTACGGATTTTTTGGATTATTTTTCGTTGGGATACTCATCTTAATATTTTTGTATCTACTAATGCGCTCATCTAAACCTAAGAAGGGCGGCAACGCCGCCTAAGCTCTCTAAAATTTTTCCAGCTTCGTGGGTTGTGCTAATTATATGCACCTGCGCCCCTGTTTGCATGGCAAGGTTCATAAGATCCTTGTATTTCTTGTAATTCTTATCAGTTATAAGCAAATCTTTAACAGCACCCATATTTAGATAATTTTTAACCTCAGAAATACCATACGCGTACAACCCTTCCTTCTTTATTTCTGTGAGCAAAGAATCCACCAATTTTTCCTCTTGAGAGAGCCGATGCTCTTTCAATATTTTATCAAGAGCTCCTGATTTTAGAACCTCATAAATTCCACGCATATCTCCATGGGACGCTGGAACCATAATGTAATTTCTAATATTATCCTTGGCAAAGTTCACAAAATCCTCTTTGTAGAATCCTGGGCCAAGTATAATTAAGGGGGATTTTCCATCCCATACATCTTTTAGGGTTGAAAGAACCTCTCCGAAGAATTCTTCGTCCTCATCCCCCCTCTTCCTTATGCTGGCGAATTCCTGAATTCCATAGGTTTTTAAAATTGCAATGGTAGCAAGGCCATGCTCTATGCCAAGAAAATAAACAACGGGCTTTTCTGAATTTTTAACTGCCTCTTCCAAGAGCTCTCTATCCTTCTTGCTCCACTCTTTTATTACGGATATCTCATCGCCCAAACCAACATTTATAGTTTGATGAGTTCCCACATAATCCTCTGGCCCTGCTACTATTATGCCTGATATGCGCAATCTATCTGCAAATTCCTGAAAATCAAGTTTTTTCACATTTATTCCAACACGAATTTTTTTCCTCTCTGCTTTCTTCGCTCTATTCATATCACCACTTGAAGTATCCTTGCGGAAAACATAGCCGAATACTAAATCTCCCTCACCCAAAATCGTGCTAAGATACCACAAATCGTCAAGATTATCCACTCTTATCGCAATTTCATTCTTTTCCTTCTCCTCTATCTTCATAGGATTCCTCCATTATTTTCTTTATTTCTCTCTCAATCCTTTCCGTGTGAGTTCCATACCAATAAATTCTATGGCATTTTGGACACATATAAAATTCTTCATTGTGCTCGTAAACATAGGCGGGCACCTTATCTTTTACTTCCTCTTTTCTCACGGGCACTAGGGGCTCATTGCACACTGAGCATCTTGAGAGGATATTCTCGGTATTTAAATTGAAATGCCTAATCACTTCCCTTAATTGCTCTTTGTAGTTATCGCTTTTTACCAAGAATCCATTGCTCCTTTTTGCCAGTTCTTTATCTCTGGTTATTATTATTCTTCCCTCCTCTTTGGCAATTTTAATTAGGGCATTATCACTCAAATTCCCTGTGGGATAGTATGTGTCGTAGCCCATAAAGCGAAGGTATTTGGCAAGTTTGCCAAGCATGTGATCAACTAAGAACTTCACAATCTACAATATATTCGTGCATTTATCTTTTTTGTAAAAATAGAAAGAGAGGATTATTCCTCGTCAGGAATAAATTTATAGCCGTATTGGATTATTCCAGCTTTTCCGTCTTCTGCAATCCTTCTGAATACTGCGTGTACAGGCATGCCTATGTGCACCTTCTCTGGCTCAACATCAACTATTTGCCCTGTGAGCTTTGGCCCCTCAGGTGTTTCAATTATTGCCATAACATAGGGTTTCTGGTACTTGTAGCCAATGACATTTTGATGCACTATGGTGTATGAATATACCTTTCCTTTGCCGCTTAATTGTACTTCTTCCATCTTTCCAACGCTCTTTCTTCCGCACTTTGGACAAACGCTACGGGGAGGGAAATAAACTGTGCCGCAAACAGGGCATCTTGTGCCGATTAGAGAGTAGCGAGACCTTCTCTCTCTCCAGAATCTTGGTACTACCATTTACATCACCTCCAAAATATGCACTATGCTTGAGGTCATTGTTCCACCAACATTATGAGCCAAGCCCACTCTTGCATTTGGCACTTGTCTCTTTCCAGCTTCATTGCGCAACTGCTTTACAATTTCCACAACTTGACCTACACCTGTAGCACCAACAGGATGTCCCTTTGCCTTGAGGCCTCCGGATACATTGTAGGGCAAATCGCCATCATAGTACAATTGTCCCTCTTCTGCCAGTTTTATACCCTCGCCCTTCTTTGCAAAGCCCAAGTCCTCAATACCAATTAGGGCGATTATTGAGAAAGCATCATGGATTTCCACCAAATCAATATCCTTTGGCTCTTTCTTTGCCATTTTGTATGCCTTCTTTCCTGCCTCTATTGTGGAAGGGGATTTCGTTAAAGATTCTCTTGCATGCAGGGATATATAATCATTCGCAGCAACCGATGCGCTTATCTTTATGGGTGAATCTGTGTATTTTCTTGCAATATCCGCGGATGCGAGAACAACGGCAGCTCCTCCATCACTCACTGGGGAGCAATTCATAATTGTTAATGGGTCTGCAACCATTGGAGCATTTAGAACTTGATCCACGGTAACTTCCCTCTGGAAATGGGCATCTGGATTCATGGCCCCATGCTTATGGGCAATCACAGGCAATAAAGCCATCTGCTCTCTCGTTAATCCATATTCATACATATAGCGGCGTGCCATCATGGCTCCCAGAGCTGGGAAAGTGGCACCAAAGAAAACTTCCCATTCTCTATCCGCAGCTCCTGCAAGGATATCTGTGACCATATCCCCCGGCAAGTCAGTCATCTTTTCAACTCCTCCTACAAGCACTATATCGTAAAGGCCAGAGGCAACGGCCATATATCCAGAATGAAGAGCTGCGGCTCCGCTTGCGCATGCGGACTCAACCCTTATTGCTGGAACTTTATGCTCTGCAAGCCCAGCAAAATCTGAGATTAGAGCTCCAACATGATCTTGACCAACAAAACTTCCAGCACTCATATTTCCTCCAAATATGGCTTGTATGTCTTCTGCACCTATTCCTGCATCTTCAAGAGCTTTAAGGCCTGCTTCCACGGCTAAATCCCTCAAACTCTTCTCCCAGTGCTCACCATACTTTGTTTCACCTGCACCTATAACTGCAACATCTCTCATTTAATCCACCTCCACTATCATCCGGCGGAATTTAAGATATGTGGCATAGTCAATATATTTGGCACGATTAATCATATCCCAAACCTTTGGAGCAGCATCCCTGTTGAAATTCTCCATTTCATCGGTTACAGTTATATCAAAGGCATCGCTACCTGCACCGCTACCGAAGGATACTGCGATTATTCTATCTTCCGGCTTTGCTATATCAAGCACAGTGCTCAATCCCGTTGGTGTTCCTCCAGAGTATGTGTTTCCTATGTATGGAGAAATCAATCCCGGCTTAATCTGCTCTTCCTTAAATCCCAATCTCTTGCCAACACGATATGGGAATTTTCCATTGGGCTGATGGAACACAACATAATCGTAATCTTCTGGCTTTGTGCCTGCCTCTTCCATGAGCATTTTTGCTGTGGACATTATATGCTTGAAGTATGCGGGCTCTCCAGTGAATCTTCCACCATGCGATGGGTACCTCTGTCCCTCTCTGCGCCAGAAATCTGGGGTGTCAGTTACGAAGGATACAGTATGATTTATCTCCGCTATAACTTCATCCTTTCCTATTATGTAGGCAGTTCCTCCTGCGGATGCCGAATAATCAAGAGCGTCTCCCGGTTGGCCCTGCGAAGTATCCGTTCCTATGGCAACTCCATAATCAATCATTCCTGCCTTGACCATTGCATAAACATTTTGCATCGCTGCCGTTCCTGCCTTGCATGCGAATTCCAAATCTGCAGCATGCGCTCTGTATGCTCCAAGCACTTCGGCTATCAAGGAGGCAGTGGGTTTAACTGCATAGGGATGTGACTCGCTCCCCACAAAGATTGCACCTATCTTATCTCCCGGAATATTCTTCCTGCGCAGTGCATTGCGAAGTGCCTCCACTGCAATTGTGGCTGCATCTTCATCGTAAGCGGGAACGGATTTTGCAAATAATCCTAGGCCTTTCTCTGGATGCTCTGGCTTGTCACCCCACATCCTTGCAATCTCTGCCGTCTTGATTCTGTAAATGGGTATATAACTCCCATAAGTAACTATTCCAACCATTCTCTCACCTGCAAGAGGAATAAAGAAGAAACTATTTAACTTTTATCGTATTTGATATTCGGCAATAAACGAAATACACAGATATGGGGAGAAATGCTTAAAAATAAGCCACCCATCCACAAGTGGTGATAATGATGCTTCAAATAAAGAACTTGGAGGTTGAAGTTGAAAATAAGAAAATAATAAATTCGTTAAATTTAAGTGTGGGAAAGGGTGAGTTTCATGTGATTATGGGTCCCAATGGCTCTGGAAAGAGTACATTAGCCCTAACCCTCATGGGCCATCCAAATTATAAAATTACAAATGGGAAGATAGAGTTTGATGGGAAGGTTATAAATGACATTCCTGTGGATGAGCGCGCCCGCATGGGTATGTTTCTCGCTTTTCAGCACCCTGAGGATGTTGAAGGAGTGAAAATAATTGATTACCTACGCCTCTTGCTTGAGAAAGTGAAGGGTATTGAGCCAGCTAAGGCACTGCAGATAATACCAAGCAAAGCTAAAGAAGTATGGTTCTCAGCGGATATGCTCTCTCGCTACATAAATGTTGGATTTTCAGGAGGAGAGAGAAAGAGGTTTGAGATTCTTCAAGCTTTGCTCATCAAGCCGAAATTGCTGATTTTGGATGAGCCAGATAGCGGAGTTGATATAGATTCTCTAAGTTTGATTTCTCACAAGATAAGGGAGCTTTACGAGCAAGGCACATCCATATTGCTCATAACCCATTACGGAAGGATTTTGGAGCATATTGACCCTAAAATAGTTAGAGTTCACATAATGAAGGATGGACACATAGTTATGAGCGGGAAGGAGGAGCTTGTTGAGAAGATTGAAAAGGAAGGATTCAAGAAAGTATTTGAGGAGTGTGGTTGCAATGAGTGAGCTTACAGTTCAAGATGCAAGAAGTATAATTGAAGAACAAATTGAAACGCTAAAGAAGAGGAATAAAGAGCCAGAGTGGATGACAAAGTTGAGGTACAAGGCAATGGATGCCTTCTTTGAAGCACCCCATAATGACCCCATAATAAAAGACCCCCTTGATTATATTGCAAAGGCCGAGGAGGAAATGTATCCTGAGGTTAAGAGCTTGGATGAGCTTCCTCCTGAGATGCTGGCCCTATTGGATAGATTGGGCATAGCGGATGTGGAGAAGAAATATATCGCTGGATTGGCCGTGCAGAGTGATACGAGTATAGTTCTCAACGATTTCTTGAAGGAGTGGAGAAAGAAGGGATTGATAGTGGAGTCTATGGAAGATGCAGTTCGCAATCATCCAATTGTAAAAGATTTATTCTTGAAGCAATTTAATCCCTATGAGAGCAAGCTTGCAGCTTATCATACTGCGGTTTGGAATGGAGGGATATTCCTGCATGTTGCCCAGGGTTTAAAAGTTCCGATGCCCCTGCATTTATTCTTCCTCATTCAAAATAGTGCAATGGCTCAGGCACCCCACATAATAATCCATGCGGAGCCAAATAGCGAGATTCATCTAATTGAGGGTTGCACATCTCCCGTTCTCGTCAGGCATTCATTGCACTTGGATATGACAGAGGCATACATTGGGGATGGAGCGAATGTGAAGTTGAGCGTGCTACAAAACTGGCCGGAGTATGTGCATACCCGCCCCATGACTCGCGCAAGGATAGGAAAGAATGCAGAGTTCATAAACACAACGGTGGGCCTTGGAACGGGCAAGAGCAATATTGCAAATCCAAAGTACTGGGTTGATGAGGGTGGTTATGTAGAGCTCAATGGAATAATTCTTGGACAGAAGGATTTCTATGTGGACCTTGGGGGAGAGATGAATTTAGATGCTCTCGGGGCGAGAGGACTCAATGCGAGCAAGAGTGTAATAATGGATAAGAGCTCAGTTATTACGAGAGGGCTCATTCGTGCCAATGCACCAAAAACGAAGGGGCATATAAGCTGTGATGCCCTTATTTTGAATCCTGAAGCGAGGATGGAGACATATCCCGGATTAATCTCCCAAGTGGATGATGCCGAATTGAGCCACGAGGCAGCCATAGGGAAAATAAGAGAGGAAGAATTGTTCTACTTGATGTCCCGTGGATTGAAGGAAGAAGAGGCCACTCAGCTCATCGTAAAGGGCTTCGTTAATCCTCTCTTGAAGGACATACCTGTGGAATTTGTTGTAGAGATAAGGAAGATAATTGAGATGGCAGTTAGCGGAGGGATGTGAGGGGAACATTTTTTTACTACCTCTCTTTTTACGCGATGTGAATATTCTCGTTATTGCAGAGAAGCGCAATGCAGCGCAGAGAATTGCTAAAATTCTCTCTGGGGGAAAATATGAAACGATAAAGAAGGGCAGAAATGCCTATTATAGCTTTACAAAGGGCAAAGATAGGTACTTTATCGTACCTCTCAGAGGGCATATTTTGCAGTTGGATTATCCAGATGAGTTTAAAAGGTGGAACTTAAAGGATTTGCAGAAATTGGTGGATGAGGAGCCAATTAAAATTATAAAGGAGAAAGGTGTGGCAAATATTCTAAGAACTCTTGCAAAGGATGCTGATATGCTCATAATCGCCACCGATTACGATAGAGAAGGAGAATTGATAGGGGTGGAGGCATTATCCATTGCGAATTTCAAAGGTCCTGTTAAGAGGGCCAAATTCAGTGCTTTAACGGAAGGGGAGATAAAGAAGGCATTTGCCAATTTGGTAGATGTGAATTACAATCTTGCATCTGCGGCAGAAACAAGGCAGAAGATAGATCTTGCATGGGGTGCCTCTTTGACAAGATTCATATCCCTTGCATCAAGCAGGAGGGGCAAGGATTATCTCTCAGTTGGCCGTGTTCAGAGTCCAACCCTTGCGTTAATTGTGAAGAGAGAGAAGGAGATAGAAAACTTCGTGCCAACACCATATTGGAACATAAAGGGCTTGTTTTTCAAGAGAAGAAATTTCTACGGGGTGCATATTTCAAATCCCTTCTGGAAAGAAGAAGAGGCTATGGAAGTTTATGAGAAAATAAAAGATGCCAAGAATGCAAAGGTTCTGGATTTTGTTCAGGAGGATAAGAAAATAAGACCTCCTGTGCCATTCAACACCACCGAATTTTTGAGTGAGGCGACAAAGTTAGGATTCTCTGCAGCTAGGGCTATGCGCCTCGCCGAGGAGCTCTATATGGGCGGTTATATTTCTTATCCAAGGACTGATAACACCGTTTATCCAAGAACCTTAAATATAAATTCAATACTCAAATCCTTGGAGAAGTCAAAATTTAAGCAAGAGGCTTTAAAGCTTCAAAAGGAGAGGAGAAAGTATCCTACGAGGGGCAAAAAGGAATCCACGGACCATCCTCCAATAGTGCCCACGAGGGGTGCAAATTTAGAGGGGGATAAGGGCAAGATTTACGAGCTTGTTGTTAGGAGATTTATGGCCACTTTGGCTCCAGATTTAGAGTACAAGGAGAGCAAGGCAAAACTTGCAGTTAAAGATGAAATTTTTGAGGCAAAGGGTAAAGAGCTTGTAAATGAGGGGTGGCTTTACTATTATCCCTATGCTAAGTTTGAAGAGGAGAAGATGCCAATTTTGAAAAAGGAGGATGAAGTAAAGATTAAGAAAATTGAGATTGAGAGAAAGGAGACAAAACCACACGCAAGGTATACACAATCCTCTCTCATAAGAGAGATGGAAAAATTGAATTTGGGAACGAAGAGTACAAGGGCAGAAATAATACAAAAACTATTTGATAGGGGTTATGTGCGTGGAAATCCCATAAGGCCCACACAGCTTGGTAAAGCTTTAATTGAGTCCCTTGAGAATAATAATGTTGAGGTTATAAAGCCCGATATGACTGCAAAGCTTGAATTGGATATGGATGGTATTGAAGAAGGTTCAAAATCTCCTGAGCTTGTAGTTAAAGAGTCTCGCGATATGCTGAAAAAGATATTAAGCTCTCTAGAGGAGAATAGAAGCACGGTGGGAAACAATATAAAGAGCTCAATGCGCAGGGAAATTGGAGAATGTCCCGATGGTGGGAAATTGATATACTTGGAGAGAAAGAGGTTAGTTGTTTGTGAGAAGGATGGTGAGACGAAATACTACAATCTCCCCAAGACAGGGCACATTGAATTCTTGGATAAAAAATGTCCAGTTTGTGGATTGCCCTTGATAAAGATAATTCGTAGGGGGCAGAGTCCTGAGATAAGGTGCTTAAATCCAAAATGCGAGTATAATCGTAAAAAGGATGTTGTAGGTGAATGTCCTAAATGTGGAGGGGATTTGGTTATAAGGCAATCAAAGAATGGAAAGAGGTTCATAGGATGCTCAAATTATCCAAAATGCGATGTTACCTATCCTCTTCCTCAGAAGGGAAAAATTATACCAACGGGGGAAGTGTGCCCTTACTGTGGAGCGCCGCTTTTAATTTTAAGAAGGAAAGGAAAGAAGGACTGGAAATTCTGCCCGAACATCAATTGCGAGTACAACAGGAGGAGTAAGGATGAAAAGTGAGAGCATAGCACAGCTCAACATGATGCTAATATTTCTAATTGCCAATGTAATAGCTCTTCTTCTCTTTCCCGTTTATGGAGTTTATCAGGGAGGACTTGGGGAGGAAGGTAGTAATCCTTGGATTGCTGTGTATTACCTTCTTTATGTAGTTGCCATAACCTTGCTTATAGTTTTTATTGCAAAGAAAGGTAGGAAGAATCTTCTTCGTGGAATTTTTTATTTTGCTATAGCGTGGGCCATGTGGTATGCATTATTTCCCTTGTTTTACTATTTTTCCATACCCTATTCAGATTTAGTTTCCTTGGGAGTTTCAATAATTATCACGCTTATTCTTTTTAAGCATTCAGAGTGGTATATGATAAATTTAGTGGGTATATTAACAACTGTGGGAATTGCCCTTATATTTGGATTGAGCTTAACTCTTTTGCCCATCATAATTCTTCTAAGTTTATTTGCCATATACGATGCTATTGCAGTTTATATGAGCAAGCATATGGTATATTTGGCAGATTCTGCCATTGAGCATAAATTACCTGCAATGTTTGTAGTTCCCGCAAAGAAGGGATATTCTTTCAAAAAAGCTTCTGGAAAGCCAGTAAAAGGGGGAGAAAGAGAAGCCTACTATATGGGCTATGGAGATGTATTAATTCCCGGAATCTTGGTGGTGGCAGCAGAGCGAAATTTTGGAATGCTCGCGGGGATATTTACTCTATTGGGCGCCCTTGCTGCTATGCTTCTCCTATTTGTGATGGTTAATACGGGCAAGCCCCAGCCGGGATTGCCTTATTTGAATGCAGGAGCTTTGGCTGGCCTAATAGTATTTTTGCTTCTTTGAAAATTTTTATATTTTCGTTAGGTATATCCTAACCAATGAAAAGAGGAATAGCCATTGCGTTAATTGCAATTGTTGCGTTTGCATCGTTCATTTCCTTCCCTCTTGCTCGAGGGGATGAGGGAAAGATAAATATTGTAGCTACCCTTCAAATATACTCCTATTTTGCGAAGCAAATTGGAGGAGAGAGGGTGAATGTTACTTACATTGTACCGCAAGGAGAGGATATTCATTCCTACTCTCTAAAATATGGGGATATAGAGAAATTGAATCATGCAGATTTAGTGATTTTAGCATCCAGCGAGTTTTTTGCACTTGATAGAAATATAAAGGAAAAGGTTAGCGGCAAGAAAATTCTTGATTTTGAGGACTACAATGCCACACTTTATTCCTTGGGAAATATGGAGAGAAATGTGCATGGATACTGGCTTTATCCGCCAAATGTGATAAACATAAGCTTGGCAATAAAGAATAAATTGGAAAAAATGGATCCTCAGCAC
>WAPW01000093.1 GCA_015520565.1 Candidatus Aciduliprofundum sp.
AAGAAGAGATGATGGGGAGTTACCTCACAAGTGAATCCACCAGCTTTGCATATATCTACCGTGTCTATGGAAGATACATGAGCTATGTGGTACTTGCCTTTTCCCAATAATTTTTTTACAGCTCTAACCTCGCATATTTCTGGCCTAGCTAAATCGTGGTCCCTTAAATTCTTGCTTTCTTTCCTTATGCATTCATTCAATTCTGCATGCACAGAGATAAACGCATTCTCCACGCTTCTAATCTCCCCCCATTCCGCATTTGTTGTCTCTCCCATATAGAGCTTGAATGCAGGATTTATTTCCCTGAGGATTTCTGCATTCTCTCCAAGCATAAAATAGAGGGAAAAATCAACATTTGCCTTCGGCGCAACTCTCCTTAGCTTATCTTGAAAAGATGCAATATCCCTTACAGGGGGAGCTGTATTGGGCATATCCATAACAAAAGTTACACCACCAAATGCTGCGCTTAATGTGCCTGTGTAAAAATCCTCCTTTTCCTCATAGCCCGGCTCACGAAAATGCACATGTAAGTCAATGGCTCCAGGAAGAATTAGTCCTTTTATTCTCTTAGCACCACTCAAGCTTTTCTTTATTCTCTTTATTTTGCCATCCTCTATCTCTATCGCTCCTTCAATTACCTCGCCCTTATAATAAAACTTACCCTCAAGATTCAATGTTCTTCCTCCTTATGTTACCCCTTGGCTTTTCTTCTTCAAATATCTCCGCTGAGAATGCGTAAATTCTCACATCATCGTCAAGCCAGCAATCCATAGGTAGCCCAGCTTTCCAGCATGTTTGAGATAAAAATTCCTCCACATCCCAGCCCCATTCCACAGGAACTTGTGGTAATAGGAGACCCTTGTAGAAGCCCCTTTCAACTATTAAGCCATGCACACCTATCTTTATTATCTTTAGCAATTCTTTCTTGTTTCCCACTTTCAACTCTTCCGGTGGAGTTAGCAAGGATACTTCAAAAACAACATTATCAATTTCTCTCTTTTGCAAAGGAGGGAAGCGAGGGTCTTGAAAAGCTGCAGCTAATGCAGATTCCACCAACGCCTTCTTCAAAGGATAAACGGGCTCTGGAAATCCAATACATCCTCGCAGCTCATGCTCTGGGTATGTTGATATTGTTGTAAAAACCCCGCTTTTTTCTTCTAATCTCTTTGGAAACTCTATAGTCGGAACTCTTTTCCTCTCTAAATACTCCTCAACCACTTTTCTTGCAGTTTTAACGGCAAATATGCCTTCCTCATCACTATATCTCATCTCACACACCTCTTTTGTTTCCCCATATAATTTTATGCAATTGAGGTAACACGCGCACATTTAACCGCTCTTCAATAACCTTCTCGGCTAACCATTTCAAGTTTGTACCTCCAACCGGTTGAAATATTATTTCTTTATCAATTTCATACTCTTCTATAATATTCTTCGCATACTCAAAATCTCTCTCATCCATAATCACAAATTTCACAAAGTCCTTAGGCCCAAGATATTTTAAATTCTCAAAGCGCATTGCTTTCTCCATCTTTGAAGATGGCGTTTTTATATCCAAGGATATGACAAGATTATCCTCAGTGGGCAATTTATCAATCAATATTGAACCATTTGTCTCTACTAGGATTTTATAACCTTTGCGCAAGAGAATATCAATCAATTTATAAACATCCTCTTGGAGCAATGGCTCTCCTCCAGTTATGCAAACCCATTCCATTCCACTATCTTCAACTCTTTTGACTATAGAATCTATGCTCATTTCTTCTCCTTCGTAAAATGCATATTGCGTGTCGCACCACTCGCATCTCAAATTGCATCCAGTGAGGCGAATAAAAAACATTGGTACCCCAATGTATATGCCTTCTCCCTGTATTGAGGTGAACATCTCGTTAACTTTCATCTCTATGCAATATTCTCAATTGCTTAAAGTTTTTTCCATACCCATTAAATATTTAAATTCCATTGTAGGTTTGTGAAATACATAATCTTCGTCTCCAAGGACATTTGGCCTGCGATTAACTCCTTCTGCGCATACATAAAATTAAAAAGAGAATATCCAAAGGATATAGTTATTCTCTACTCATCCCTCAAGGAAGGAGAATCCCTTGGCAGGAAGATAAAGATTCTTTACAATGCTCTCAACAAGGAGGCAAAAATAGAGAAAATAAAAATTGAGGAAAATGTGGATAGTGTTAAAAATGCAATAAAAGATATAGTGGATGAGGGAGATACAATAGACATAACTGGAGCAAGGAAGAGCATGATTTTGGCTTTAATGCACCTGAGCAATGTGAAAATAGTGTATTTGCGCTTATCTGATATGAGATTCTCAGAGAGTGCATTTTTGATGCGCCCTATGGCTCTTCAGGAGCTAATGGAGGTGCAAATATGATTATAAGCAAAGATGAAATTTTCATCCTTCTCAACGAGTATTATTTGAAAGGAGAAAAAGAAATAACTGTAGGATATCCATTCTACGATATTTCCCTATTCACTCTGAACCTTGAGAATTTCAAAATTGATAATATTGTGAAAGAGAGAGAATTTTATCAATTCAAAAGAAAATTGAACGAATTTTTAAGAAGAGATATGCCAGATTATGGAGATTTGGTTGATTCTTTCATCTCTTCCGGCATAATTGATTTTGAAAATAAAGAGGAGTTAAATGAGATTTTTGCTCTATTGAAAAAGGCAATTGCTGATAAAACGGTGTATATAAAGCCCATATTTTTAGGGATAGATACTAACATAGCGTATTATCGCATAATTTCAAGAAGGCTTAGGGATGAGTTCAAGTATGTTGTAAGCCAGATTGTTGTGGATGAGATAGATGCAAGGATACACACAAAATATTCTGGCAGGATGCTCCACAGCCTTGATAATTTTCCCTATCACGAGTTTGTAAGAGAGTTTGCAAACGCGAGCTCTAAAGAGGCGAGAAAGGCAAAAAATGCAATGAACGAGGTAAATTTCCTATTTGACAAATTAGATGCTTTTAGGACTGGAGAGAGCACTGAGACAAAAGATAAAGAAATTAGGGACAGAGAGATAGCATTGCAGTACAGCAAATTCGCCAAAGAAGTGGATGCAGAGATAGTTCTGCTAACAGCAGACAAAGATATGAGTTTTCACGCCCAAGCTCAGGGAATTAGTTCCATATACTTCAAATTGCCACACAGAATTTATCCAATCAATATAGACCCTCTGCGCATTCCATATTTGCTTTATGACCTCGCAGTGAATTTTGGGGCTATTAGGGTAAACAATACCATAATTTTAAGCGAATGGCGTGGAAAGGATGTTGAAAACTATTTAAATGAAAATCTGAAAATTTACAATGTGGATGAGAATTTGGCAAAAGATTTGAATATTTGCAGGAGGCTCAAGAATGAATTATAGAGAGATAAGAGCAAGATTAATCGCTTCTTACGGAAATTTTGTATTCTTCCCCTCTGATCCAGAGGTGCCTAAGATAATAAGCACAAAAGCATTTACACACCTTGTTTTGGGAGAAGATATAGTGGTGTATGCTCAGAAAGCAATGGAAGAAGAGTTGGAGGAGGAGCTTCAGGAGGATTATGAAGTAGTTTATGAATTTCCAAATTTAAAAGGAGAGTATTTTGTAAGTCCTTACACAAATGTAGGAAATATAGATTTTAAATCCAAAAACGGGCTAGAAATTTTAAAGAAGGCAATGAGAAAGCCCTTTGAGGAGGAAATTGAAATAATTGAAGATTTAAATGAAAGGATTAACAAAGCCCTTGCAGAATTCTGGAATGAGATAAGTATAGGAATGAGAGAGAGCGAAGCTAAAGCAATTTTAGATTGCAAATTGATGAAAGAAGGCATTGTAAATTTCGCCTATCCAACGCTCATTGTGAGTGGGAAGAGAAGCAAGCATTTATTTTCCAAGAGCTCGGAAAAGAAGATAGAGAAGGGAGAGATAATCTATATAGATTCTTCACCCCAAATTAATGGATATTCTTTGAATTTCTCAAGAGTCATATTTACGGAGGAAAGGAAAGAATGGGTGGATGCCTTGGAAAGAATAAATGAAATGTATTCGCATTTATCCACTATAATTATGCCCGGCATTAACTGCAATTTTTTGGACGAGCAGATAAGAAAAATTGGAAATTTTCCGCATTATAGTGTGATGCCCTCAGGAGGATTCTACATGCCTTACGCTCCCGGAGATTGTGTGCTTGAAGAGAATATGCTTATGAGCATTGTACCCTCAATATACTTGGATGACGGTTTGATAAGGGTAAAGAGAAATGTTATAGTTGGAAAAACTAAGCCGAAGTTTCTGATTTAGGTTTTTTTATTATCTTCTTGAGCCAGTCACCTTTGAAGTAAAATATGGCTCCTATACCAGCAGATGCCATATTTGATATAGCCATTGCAAACCACACTCCAACCATACCCATTCCTACACCAAAGGAGAGTGCAAAGTATGCTGCTAAAGGTATTCTAATTCCCCACAATCTTGTAACACTCACAGCAAGGCTCTGGATAGTGTGACCTGAGCCGTTTAAAATTGAATTGATTATCCTGAATATTCCAAAGTATGGAATTCCAATTAGAACTATGGAAAGAAAAACACCTGCACTTTGAATTATATCTGGGTTATTAGGAACGAAAAAAGCTATAATTGGAATTCTAAATAGGTATATGATTCCAGAAGCTGCCAAGAGGAGATAATACATGAAAAATATTCCATTTCTTGCTATCTTTTTTGCTCTGTCTATCAAATCTGCTCCTAAAGCTTGACCCAGCATTATAGACACAGATGATGCCAAACCATTTACAATTATGAACATAAGATTGACTATTCTATTTGCCACACCATAGGTGGCAATTGCTAGTTCATAGTTAGGCAATCTTGCGAGTATACCTTGAATAATAACAAACCCAAAAGCCATTAAGCTCATGCTTGCACTTGATGGTAAGCCTATTCTCAAAATGAATTTGATACTTGACCATTTCGGTTTAAAATCCTTTAACTTTGGTTTTAATCTCAACTTACCCTTAAATAAAAGGTATAATAGCCACGCAGCTGCAACAACTCTTGCTATAACAGTAGCTGTAGCTGCGCCAAATACCCCCATTCTAGGCAACCCAATCAATCCAAATATTAGAAGAGGGTCAAGGGCTATGTTTATACCCACTGATGTTCCACTTATTATTAAAGGAGTAATAGTATCTCCCTCAGCAGATATAACAGAGCCCCCTCCCATTGCTATAAACATAAATGGTATCCCAAGGAATATTATTGAGCCGTAGGTAGCCGCCGTATTTAGCAACTCTCCTTTAGCACCTATTGCTTGAAATATTGGATAAGAGAAGATAGAGCCGATAGCGGCTACAATCACCGATATAATTATAACTAGACTAAATATTTGACCCGTGTAATGGTTTGCCTTATCTCTTTTACCCGCCCCTATGTACTGAGAGATTATGGGTATTCCACCCCTTCCAAGTCCTCCTGCAAAAGAGATGAAAAAGAATACTACAGGCCAAGTGAAGTTTATGGCAGCAACGGCCACTTTTGCCTCCTCACTTGGTAATCTTCCAAGCCAAAACATATCGGTTAGATTATAAAGAGTTTGGAGCAAGCTACTGAGCATCATAGGCCAACCTAGGAGAAACATAGTTTTGATTACTCCTCCCCCTAAAATCTCCTCTCTGCTTAATCTCAAAGAGCGCTTCTTACTCTGAGCTTCTCCCTGTGGCACCACATTCCCTTAAAAATCTACAACATATTTTAAGTTTTGCATGAATATGCAATTAAAGCACTATATTTATCTTCTTTCCGCATCTATTGCATCTTCCGTCCTTTGTTAATCCCTTAATTTTTGTGTTGTAATAAACTCTCTCTATGAGCAAATTTCCACAGTTTGGGCAATATGTGCTCTCGTACTCTGGCTCCCAAGTATTGCCCAAATATACATACTCTAACCCTACATCCTTTGCAATCTTGTAAGCATTGTGCATAGTTTTTAATGGTGTAGGCGGCTTATCCGTTAACTTGTAGATAGGGAAAAACCTTGAAAAATGAACTGGAATCTCAGGGCTCAAATTATAAACCCACTCTGCAAATTTTCTTATCTCTTCTTGGCTATCGTTCAAGGTTGGAATAATTAGGTAAGTCAATTCAATATGTATTCCCATTTTGTATGCCCTTTCCACAGTATCAAGCACAGGCTGCAATCTTGCTCCTGTTATTTTCCTATAAAATTCATCGGTAAAGGCCTTAACATCTATGTTCATAGCATCCAAGTATTGCCCTATTTCTCCAAGGGGCTCTTCGTTAATGTACCCATTTGTAACATAAACCGTGTACAATCCTTCCTTTTTTGCCATCTTTGAAACATCTAAAGTGAATTCATGCCATATAGTTGGCTCGTTGTAAGTCCAAGCTATACCTTCGTAATTTCTTGCAATCTCCATAACTTCCTCAGGACTCATCTCCTTCAAGTATGGAAAATCCATACCAGCTTGGCTTATCTCCCAATTTTGACAATGCTTGCAGTGCATATTACAACCAACAGTGGATAGGGAGAGAACCTCCGATTTTGGCTTAAAATGAAAAAGTGGCTTTTTCTCAATCGGATCTACGGCAATTGATGACACAGAGCCGTAATTTAAAGTGTACAACTTGCCCCCTATGTTTTTTCTGACCCTGCATACTCCAACTTGTCCTTCTTTAAGCACGCATCTATGGGGACATAGCTCGCATCTAACCTTGTTATCTTCCAACTTTGTCCAATGCTTTGCTAAAGTGAGCATATCCTTCACCCTCTATTCTCTTTCCATTCTTCCATATCCCTATCTTATCATCCACAACTCCTATTTCCTTGCCAAGAATTTTTCGGGAAGATGTGTAAACGAGCTCGTACTCTCCTCCAAATCCTGTGGTTAGATACTCTAAGGGAATTCCATAATCTTCAGAAACTTCATATGCAAGCTTGTGAATGGGCAAGGAATCAAAATCAATATTCAATCCATAATTATCCTTTTTCATAAAATATACAGCAGAAGCGAGGCCATCGGATAGGTCCATACAAGCCCTTGCAACTTTTGATATTTCTCTTCCTTCCCTTATGCGTGGATAGACATCTAAAATGTAATTTGATCCTTCACCAATTCCATTTTTCCAAAGAAAATAACCAGCCGCCTGCTTTCCAAGCTCTCCTGTAACATAAACTCCTTCCCCCTTATTTACAGAATTCCTGAGCATCATCCTATTTTTCTCAACATTTCCAATGGCTATTCCTGAGAATCCAATTATACCGGACTCTTTTAAATCTCCCCCTCTATAAGGCACTTTAAATTCATTTAGAATCTCAAGCATCCCCTTAATGAATTCTTCTAAAAATTCTAAATCCATACTCTTTGGAAAAAACATAGAAGCCATGAAAATCTCGGGCTTTCCACCCATAGCAGCTATATCGCTCAAATTAATTGCAGCAAAAAATCTTCCTATCTTTTTTGCGTTCCAATCCTCAATAAAATGTGTACCCTCCCCTATAAAATCCGTGGTAATGAGCTGATAATAATTGCCTCTATCCAAATAAACACAATCATCGTAATTCTCTTTCTTGCCCACGATTTCCCAAATCTTGTCAATTATCTCTCTCTCGCCTAAGGAGCTAAACTTCATCGCTCATATAATGCGTTATCCATTAATATTTCTTTCCAGAGTAAGTTTTTTACCCTACACATCATTATGGCTATGTGAATTGCATAAAAATTCATACAGTTAAAGATTCGCGCTTGGATGGCCTTGAGCTTGATACTTTCTTGGATAATTTTGAAGAAAATATACTTTACATAATTGACATTGATTCTTACAATAGGAGAGAGATGAACTTGAAAATTTACGATGAGCTATCAGGACTCTTTGAGCTCTGGATTGATGCCGCTCCAAGAAAGCACTACGATGTTATGGACATCCTTGTTATAGGAGGAAACAAGGCGATTATGGATTCAAATTTTATGAGGGATAAGGAAATAGAGAAAACTTTAGAGCTTACAGATAATGTCATTCTCAAATCTTATGATAGGGAGAGAATAGAAAATTTTATAATGCTTGGAGGAGAAGAGATAATAACTTCAAAGCACATTGCAGATTATGTTGATGCAAAAAAATATATTATGAAAGGAGGTGAG
>WAPW01000094.1 GCA_015520565.1 Candidatus Aciduliprofundum sp.
AGCAGTGGATAGTGCAACAGATGCAGCCATAATGATTCTACGCATAGATGATGTCATTGCAGCTAAAGGCGAATCAAAGAAAGGTGGAGAAAAAGGTCCAGGAAACGAGGAAGAGTAATTAGGAAAATATAATCCTCTCTGCCACTTTTTTCACTTTTTCCACATGCTCTCTTGGTGCAACAACCATTATTGCCCAGTCCTGCACTTTTCTGGTTTGCAATGCCCTTGCCAGTGGCGAGAATTTTGACAGGGGATAAACATGCTCTCCCTCCACAACTTTCACATTCGTTTTGGTGAGCCTTGGCTCTGAGAGGATAACATTCCTACTGGGTATATCAATGAGCACATACTTCTCGTCTATACCTGCGCTTTCGGCTATTTCCCTCTCTACTTTCCTCCTTATTTTCAGCTCGCATAGATTTAAGAGAATATCTTTGTAATCTTCCCCATATATTTCTTCTAACTCTTCAAAGGTTCTAACCATGGCCTTCTTGAACAGCCTTCTATATTTTATGCGTAGTGCAATCTCCCTAGGATATCCACCCTGAGAGAGAAGAAGGGAAATGAGCTCAGAATCGTTATAGCGATAAATTTCAATCCAGTTATCCATCTCAATTTCCTCAACTGCACGGGAGAGCATTAACTCGCCAATTCTATTTGTCTTGTGGAAATAAACTGCCGAGTACATCAATGCGCGGGCAACCAGCATACCTTCAAGGGCAGGAACACCCTTCTTATCAATCATCAACTCCCCATTTTTTATCTTTAATGTGTGCAATATGCGTGGGAAATCTATAGCGCCATGGGCAACGCCTGTATAATGCGCATCCCTAAGCAAGTAATCAATCTGGTCTGCATCTAAGCTCCCGCTAATCATATTTACAAGGTAATTTTTCTCTCCTCCAAAGAAGCTGGCCTTTCCATTAAAGCTATCCAAATTTATTTCCTCAGTTTGCCCCAAAATCATCTTTCCAATTTGCTTAGTATCAAGCCCATAATCCCCTAGAATCTCATGGATTCTCTCCCTATCCTCAATATCTAAACCTTCTAATAGGTCAATTTTTCCTTCAATAATCTTTGTAGTTATCTCCATATGGTCAAGCTTTGTCTTCTCGTAAAGTAAATATTCAAGAGTGTGGGAAAACGGAGAATGCCCTAAATCGTGAAGCATTCCAGCCGCTTTGAGAAGGGCAATTTCTTCTTTAGGAAGTCCAAGAACCTCACCCATTCTTCCAGCAACATATCCAACTCCTATTGAATGCTCCAAGCGAGTATGATTTGCACCCGGGAAAACTAAATAGCCGAGGCCGAGCTGCTTTATCCCGCTGAGGCGCTGCATCTCTGGAGTTTCTAAAAGTCGCAGTGTAACACCTTCAAATTTTATGCTTCCATGTATTGCATCGTGTATTATTTTGAAATCGTCCATAGGAGGAAAATTGCATATCATTTAATAAATCTTCCCCATAAAATTAATTATTCGCCTTTGCTTTTACCCAATATGGATCCGTATTTATGGATGGAAAATTTGGAGGATGAAAGGGTTCTAAAGCTCGTTAATGAAGAAAACAAAAAATTTAGAGCTCATGTAGGCAAGCTTGCGGAGGAATTAGTTGATGAAGTCCGCCATTACTATTATCTTCCCATAATTTGGGAAGCAAAGATAACGAAAAATGGGATTATTGCGGCAATAAACGAGAATGGAAGGCAGATAATAAAAAATTTGAGTTCTGGAGAGATTTTGGTGGATTCAAAGGAGCTTGAAAAAGAGCTGGGGGATGAGATTCTCCTTCAAGGATTCTTTGTAGATGAGAATTTCAAATTCTTTGCTTATAATTTCTCCATTGGTGGCTCCGATGAGGGCATAACTAGAATTTTGAATTTAGAGAGTGGAAAAATTGAAGAGATAAAGCCATCCATTAACAATATAATTTTCCTCAAAAATGGTTATTACTTCTCTCGCTTTTACAGGAAGGAAGAGAGTCCGGATGGAATGAAGCCCCCCGTTGAGCGTATTTTCTGGAAAGATGAAAACGGAGAGAAGATGGTTTTTGGAGAGGGCTTAGATTCCAATCATTTTATGTACCTCAAGAGGAGCAAAGATGGAAAATATGCAATTCTAACTAAAACTTTTGGATGGAACAGTAGTGAAATATACCTGGGGCCCATAGAAAAACCAGAGGATTGGGAAAAAGTATACGAATCTGAGGTGCCAGCAGAGCCCATTGATATGGTAGATGATAATTTGTACATTCTAACCAGAGAGGGCTCAGGGTATGGAAAAATTGTGGCAATTAAGGATGACAAAGAGATCGTGCCAGAGGGAAAATATCCCCTAGAATGGGCTGAGATTGTAAATGGAAAAATTTTAGCAGGTTATCTTGTGGATGCATCCTCAAAGTTAAAATTATTCTCTTTGGATGGGCAAGAGATTGAAGATATAAAATTTGAGCCCGTGGGCAAGGTTGTTCCCTTTGACAACAAAGATTATCTGCTTTTGAAATACGAAAGCTTTACCATTCCTTCTCGTCTTTACGAATTCAAAGATTCTTTAAGGATAATTCAAGAGACAAAAATTGAAGGAGAATACGAGATAAAAGAGGATTTTGCCAAGTCCAAGGATGGCACGAAAATACATTATTTCTTGGTAGAAGGAAAAAATAAAAAAAATGTAGCTTGGGTGTTTGGCTACGGAGGTTTTAATATTTCTCTCTCTCCCAGATTCTTCCCACATGTGCTTCCATTCTTGAAAAGAGGAGGTACATTCGTTGTTGCAAATTTGCGGGGTGGAAGTGAATACGGAGAGGAATGGCATCGTGCAGGGATGAGGGATAAAAAGCAAAATGTTTTTGATGATTTTGCTGCAGTTCTTGAAAAATTGAAAAGGGAGTATAGGGTAATTGCTTGGGGTCGTAGCAATGGGGGCTTATTGGTAGCAGCCACACTTGTTCAAAGGCCAGATGTTATGGATGCAGCCATAATTGGATATCCGGTTATTGATATGCTTAGATTCCACAAAATGTACATAGGCAAGGTCTGGATACTAGAGTACGGAAATCCAGATAATCCAGAGGATAGGAAATTTTTGGAAAAATACTCGCCATATCACAATGTGAAGAAGAAAAATTATCCGCCAATTATGATTTACACGGGCTTGCACGATGATAGGGTTCATCCTGCGCATGCTCTAAAATTCTTTATGAAATTGAAGGATGTTGGTGCAAATGTATATTTGAGGGTAGACACAAAGAGCGGCCATATGGGTGCCTCGCCTGAAACGAGGATTAGAGAGCTCGCCGACATTCTTGCCTTCATATTAAAGCAGGGGGGATTTAGCTGATACTTGTTGAGAATTTGGTGAAGAAATACTTTGAGAAAATAGTATTGAATGGTATAAGCTTTAAAGTTGAAAATGGAGAGATATACGGGTTCTTAGGCCCCAATGGAAGTGGAAAGAGCACAACATTGAAGATTCTTGCAGGAGTTTTAAAGCCCACATCAGGCAGGGTGGAAATAGAGGACATTAATGTAGTTTCAAATCCTGTGGAGGTTAAGAAAATCATTGGATATGTCCCAGAGACACCTACCCTATACGAGAGTTTG
>WAPW01000095.1 GCA_015520565.1 Candidatus Aciduliprofundum sp.
ATCTTACAGCATATGCCGAGCGCCTGAGCGGGGATTACATACTGCAGAAATTGGTGATAAAGTATGATTATGGAAATGATGAGAATATTTCTCTGGATATTCCTGTGATAAAGAACAGGATTGAAAGCACAAATCTGTGGTTTGATGCCACACCAAATCCCACGCCTAATTATATGGGAGAGACTTATTATTACGACTGGCTTTATAAGCACGTCTTGGTGGGGATGAATAAAGACAGGAAAAACGAGAATTTCTATGGTGTTAGTTTTGCTCTCCAGATAAATCTTGATGATTCGCTATCTCAGCATCTCAACCACACAATAATCTTCACGGTGACGGCATATTACGGTCATCCTTCGCTCTTAGGATGGTCGGATATGCATGAGGTGAAAACGGAGGTGATTTTGAAAATAGTTGCAGGAGAGATGAAACCATTATAAAGATTATTTGAAAAATGAAATCCTTAGAAATAGCAGAGTATCTTAACCTCAAATTAAATAATACCAATTTTTAGATATTATCTATTGAGATATTAATAAGTTAAAATTAAATAAAATTCATGTATATAGTTAATATCGGAGGGATTAAAATGGTAGATAGAATCCCCAATGTTTGTGATAATTTCGGGATTGCTATCCTGTATATAGATTCAAATTACAACATATTGGATTTGGATATTAATAAAGAAATTGTCGTACTAAAAGGCAAGGTATCAGGGGAGTTAGTGGGCAAGAAATTCCTTGACATAGTATCTGAGGAGTACAGAGAAAGAATAAAAGAAATAATAGAGAGTGTGAAAAATATAGGGAAAAAAGAAACCATTCTAAGCTCTCCAAAGGGGAACTTTTGGACATACATGAGAGTATCAAAGATGGGCAATTATTTCGTGGTACTCTTGGTGGATGTAACAGGGATGATAAATGAGAAGAAAGAGCAGATGAAGAAGCAGAACGAATTGAATGTAATAAACAAGTTTATGAGAAATATAAGCAGCACTTTTGACATTGGAGAGATTTGCAGAAAAGCATACAAAGATATTTCAAAGTACATTCCAAACATGGATTCATTTATTATATCCCTTGTAGATGAAGAAATGGGAGAGATATGGGCAGAATACATAGTGGGAAATGGAAAGAGGTACAAGAGGAGAAAGTATTCTCTCAATGATAAAGATACTCTAACAGGATGGGTAGCAGTTCATAGAAAAGAGCTGTACATAAAGAATGTTAAAGAAGAGAAATTGCCGGCAAATTACAAAATTATAGGCCGTGTTCCACTTTCCTGGCTAGGCATTCCCCTAATTTATAGAGATAGGATAATAGGAGTTCTCAGTGTTCAAAGTGAGGAAGAGGATGCGTTTTCAAAGAGAGATTTAGAGCTCTTGCGTTTGATGGCAAGGGGATTATCTATAGCTATTAACAATACAATTATTTACAATGCTCTCAAGAGAAGCAAAGAGAAGTATAGAGTTTTAGTGGATAACAATCTGATAGGCATTGTGACTACAAATAAGAATGATGAGATAAAATTTGTAAATAGAGCGATGGCAGATATGCTGGGCTACACACCTGAGGAAATTATTGGAAAGAAGATTTTTGAGTTTGTTACGGAGAAGGGAAAGATCGCACTTAGAGAAGGTACTAAAAGGAGGTTAAAGGGTATTTCAGATACCTATGAATGCGAGTTAGTGAGGAAAGATGGAACTATAGTTCCTGTAATGATATATGCCTCTCCATATAGGGATGAGAAAGGGAATATTATAGGCACTATGGGTGCAATTGCAGATATTTCAGAGTTGAAGAGTTTGGAAAATAGGCTGAGGGAGTCCAATGAGTTTCTTAAGCTGCTACTCCATATTATTGGGCATGATTTAAAGAACCCTCTTTTTGTAATCTCGGGGTATGCAGAACTATTAAAAGAGGATCCAAATCCAGAGTATGCAGATAAGATATTGGATGGTGTAGATCTTGTAAATAAAATGCTTTTAGATCTTCGTTCGCTGCTTCGTATGGAATTGGAGGGAAATCAGCAGAGAGAAGAGTACTCTTTACTCCAATTAATAGAGGATGCAATTGCCATAGTTCTCAGTAGGTATCCAAATGCGAAGATAGAAAATACTGCAAAGGATGAAAAAATATGTGGAATTGGGGTACTTTTGAAGGAAGCACTAATAAATATTTTGCTTAATGCATTCAAGCATGGAGCTACAGAGGTAAAAATAGAAACAAAGAAAATGGATGGAAAGATAATAATGAGAATAGCAGACAACGGTCCCGGCATAAGCGATGAAAACAAAGAGAAGATATTTGAGCCCTTTGTAAAATTCAGTTCTGATGGTTCTGGATTGGGATTGTACATAGTTAAGAAAGTTATATCTCTGCATGGTGGCAAGGTATGGGTTGAAGACAATGTTCCAAAGGGTACCGTGTTTGTGATAGAGCTTCCAATTTCAGATGGATGTCAGTGAATGCTAAGTGTATAGATGCCTGCACTTATTGATATTTGCTATTAAGACATAAAAGAAGATACTAACATATCATGAAAAGATTAATTTTTGTATCCAAAAGCCAAAAACGCAGTATGAATAATAATGAAACCCCACTAATTTGTGTTAGATATCTCCAGAGATATGTCTTTTGGGGCTTGGAGAAATTATACTCCATGCCAATAGTATATAAAGCCCACTTTTTCGGAATGCAAGGAAAATAAGAATTGTTCTGGTTCTATTTCTCTAAATCATTAACTAATAATTTAATAACTAATGGAAAAATCAGGATACTCAGTGAGGCAAAGCACGAAAACGCTTATTGTATAAATAATTTTGGAAATAGGTAAAAGAGGTGAGTAAATGTCTTTCTTACCAAATAAATGAAACAGAAAAGGTAATTCCTTTTGCAAAAAATTTTTTATATTTTTATTTTCTTATCTTTTGCGGTGGAGCCATGGGCTTTTTAGATAACACCAAAGGGGGATTCGCCGAGGAAATGCTTGTAATTTCATTGGTAACCATTGTACTTGTTGGGCTTTTCATTTATTACGATGATATTGCACACCATTATCCGGGACATAGTGTAGTGCAGGATGCAATAATAGGAAGCACACTTGTATTTTTTCTAACATTCCTTTTTGTGAGGATGGCTCGCATGGCGATAGTTTATAGAAATCGCAAGGTTATATATGCAATTGGGGCATTCTTGACGATGATATCCCTTGGAGGTATTGGAGCTCTCTATATGACGCCTGACTTAGACACTACAATCTTTGTGAGTGCGCTTTGGGCGTTGACAATAATTACCTTCTTAATTGGAAAAATGGCAAAAAGATTCAAGAGATTTAAGGTGGATATACCACCTGAGAGATATGCAGTTCTACGCAGCGTGATGACAAAGAGGCAGAGATTCACGCTGATTTTTCCAGATAGGTATATCAAATACCTAGAGACAGGAGATGAAAAATACTTAAAGGAGGGGGAGAAGAATTGATTGTTACACAGCAGGGGCTTTATCTCATAATTTTATTTGATATTCTCCTTATAATTGGATTCTTTATGGGATACTTTGTGCCGGGAGCGAGGAAGATACCAAAAAAGGGAAAGAAATTAGAAAATGAGGAAATAGAGAAATTAAAAAGAAAAATGGATGTAGATGCAGAGATATATGTAGTACCTGCTAAAAATATTAGAATAAATGCGTTTCAGATAGGAGCAAAGGGAAAGTACATTGTAATTTTGCAACCATTATTTGAGAAGTTGAGCAATGAGCAACTCCTTGCCATAGTTGCCCATGAGTTAGCACATATTAAACTTAGGCATGTTCTAAAAGCTCTTCTTGTATTCAACATAATTTTTGCTATTGGAATAAATGCGTTTCTTTTTCCAATTCCAGATATTGCAATAGGGATAATAACAGCCCTTGCATTCCCGCTTGCCATAACTCTCAACATCTTGCTGAAAAGAAAGTTTGACTATGATGCAGATAGATATGCAGCTAAATATGTTGGTGCTGAGGCAATGATTTCCGCTTTGAAGGGTATAGAAGCTGCAATTTATCCTCAATTTTTGATAGAAAAAGGCAAGGGCAATCCATTCATAAAGAAGAGGATAAGGGCGATTGAAAATGGAAGATAAATATGAACCAGTAAAGCTAATGAAAGGTAAATGAAATAGTATATAAAGCCCACTTTTCAGAATTGCAAGGAGAGTATGTATTATACTACTTCAACTTACAATTTATTAATTGATTGATTAATTAATTAACTCCAAAGATAAAATAATGAGGGGAGAGATGGTGTTTCATTTAGAATGTCATCGTTTTGTTGAAAAACGAAATAATTAATTCTTTTTAAGGGGAGGTTCAAAATTTGAGATTGCACGGAGAATGCGTTCTACACAGGAAAAATCCTGCATTCTAGCTCATCGACAATTTTATATAGGGGTTCCTAAAAACATCGGGAACATCGGAAATGCCAGAAGGGATGGGAAATGAAGAAGATGAGATACACGAAGGAGGAGGTTAAGCGATACTATGAAGATGTGAATAAGTTCCTCAACACCAAGTTCAAAGAGGGACTAAAAGAGCTGATGAAATCGGAGAGAGTACAGGACTTGCTCAAAGTGAGAAACCTCAGCTACAACTATTCCCTCTACAATACTTTTCTAATACTCACACAGAGGCCAGAGTTAGCTGAGAGTGGAGAACTTGTTTTACCACGCTATAAATGGGAGAAGTTAGGTAGACACATAAGCAAGGATGCACAACCAATCTGGATATGGAGACCCAATCCAAAGACAATCTACGATTATCAGAAAAGGGACTTACCACAGGAATTGAGGGGCATAAGGAATTTGGCTCTCAAAACTAAATCTCCACAGGAATTCATCAAAGCGTTGGATGAGAAAGTGGGTAATCTATGGCAAAAAAGCAAGGTTGATGCAATGGGCATAGCTGGTGCAATAGAGGAAAATTACGGGGATAATCCGAAGGCATTGACTAATCTTTACTACGATTTGAGAAGGGGCTACATGACAATCAAGGTTCCCAGAGGAGAGAGGATGTATTTCAAGCCAGAGAAAGTGTATGCGGAGAGCGATACTTATGGAAGGCAATTACCAGATTTGCACTTCAAAACTCTATCGGGAAACGAATACAAGAAATTCTACGAGATGATAAGGGATTCTTCACCCACACCCGTTGAGGAGATCTACACCATAGGCAACACGGAGAAGCTACCCTATCATGGCAAATACGATATGAAAGAGGGAAAGATTACAATTGTGAGGGGTAAGAGCTACAACCACATGCTTGGCACACTAATACACGAATTGGCACACGCAATAAGGCACCAAGAAAGGATGATGAAACCAGACAAGAATTTTGAGGAGGCAGTTGTGGAAAGCACCTCAATATCTATTTTGTCCAGAATGGGAGCAAAGGAAGCTTTGCAGAAAAGGGGAGAGTATGTTCTCACCTTCTTGAACGCTCAAAAGGAAGAAGATTTGGAGAAAAAGAGCAAAGAGTTATTCCAAGAAACCAACAGAACGGTTAGGAAATTATTGGATAAAGTTCCAGCAATAAACCACGCAATATCGGAAGTGGATCGCCAGAGGATAGAATACGAAGCCAAACTTATGAAAGAAGCGAAGAAGGAAATGGCAAATGAGAGAGAAAATCCAAAGGGTCCGGGAATGCAAGCCCACGGGATAAATGTTCCTCAACACAGAGAAGTGGAGGTGGAGATATGAGCTTTGAAAGGGCAAAGAGAAAGATAATATACCTTGGTAGAAAGACAAACAGCGAGGACACCCACAAGATTTTGGACATTTTGGAAGAGATAATCACGGAGATAGAAGTAATGGAAGATAACAGGGAGGGCAGGAAATGAGCTTGTTGAGGTTGAAGGAGAAGGTTATGGAGCTGAGGAGCGAAGCAACGGATGAACTCTCACAAGAGCTCTTGGACATCATAGACGGGATAATAGCGGAGATAGACAAGGCCAACGAAGTGATAGACGAACTCATAGAGATTTTGGAGGAGTTGATAGAGGAAACGATAGAGAGTGGGGAGGTGGAGATATGATAAAGGATGCAGTTGCCTTGGAGATTTATTCAAGGTTCTACGATAGATTGGCAACCACACCCTTGGGCAATTACCTCAAAGACGGGAATAAATTCTTGGTAGTGGAATTCAGGGATGGCAAGATTGCGAGTATGAAAATAAGAGATAGCGAGATTTGGAGAAAGAATGTGATTTCAATACCTTTGCCCAAATACTCCGAGAACTTCGGCAAGGAATTCTACAAGAGAATTAAAGAGGTTGTAGAGAAGAAGAACTTGGAGCTGGACGAGGATTATTGGAATTTAATTGCCAACGCATACGATTGGGCTTGGGTGTGAAAAATGAGATGGAACAAGTTTTACAGGTACGAGTATTCAGATTACGATTTTCACAGGGAAGATAAGCCCTTAATTCCCAAGGAGGCAACGGATGAGGAGAAGGCAGAGATAAGAAACAAAATCTCCGAGATGAAAAGGAGGGTTGAGGAGGAAGAATTACCCGTGCCAAAAGGAGTGAGGATGGACTTCTTCATCGTGCCAAATAGCGATGGTTCTCATTACTCTGCGAGGTTGGATGTAAATGTTCCCGAAGAAAAACTTCCCGAGTGGAGAGATTTCGTGCATTCTTACATTGCTGAGGTTAGAAGAAGGGACAATCCAAATGCTCAGGTTGGCATTACCACCGAGGATTTCATCCAAACCTACATGGGGGGAAAGAGAAACAAGCTTGTTAGAGAGATAAAGAGCTTGAGGAAAGAGATAGAGAACTCACGATACATAAATGTGGCCGTTCAAGGCAAATCTGGAATTCACTTTGTAAAGGGCACTCCAGAAAACCTACAATGCGATTGTGAGCAATTCAAGAGAAGGGGAATGTGCCACCATGTAGCCCTCGTTAAAACTCTCAAGAAAATGGGAAAGATAAAAGAAAACACGGTTGCCGTGAAACCACCGATGGTTATCTTCACGGCAGGAAAGGGAGAAGCGGAGTTTGACGAGGAAAATTACATAATAGCAATTCCGAGGAAAGATGAGAACAAGACGAAAACGATAAGGTTGCTCTACAATTTCGGTTATGGATTGGGAGCTATGAAGGAAGCTGGGGTTGTTCCAAGAAGTATGAAGTGGGAGCAACTCAAGGAAATTCTGGAAGGAAAGAGCTACGAAGAAGTGATGGAAGGAAAAACACAGATGAAAGTGCAGAGGGGAGGAGAGGTGGAGGTTGAAATATGAAACCCTTTCTTGGAAAGAAAGTATCTTTATACCCAAAGAACGAGGAAGAGAAGCAATCTTTAAGCGAGATGATAGCGAAGGCAGTTGAGGAAGAATACACGAAAAAACAAAAAGAGAGATACGAAAAATTGAGAAACGACATGATTACCTCAACGGAAATATCTGGAATATGCGAAAGAAAATTCATCTTCTCCCGGAGAAATCCAGAGATTAAGCCAGATAGAGCTGGAATATCCACGCTAATGCACGGAACTATGCTCCACGAATACTTTGAGTATTTATTGCAGAAATACTATCCCAACATGCATGTAATGGAGAGCGAGTATTCAGCTCCTCTGGGAGTGGATTACTCTCTGGGAAAGAATTATAAGGTTGTGGGGCACATAGATGTTCTCTCAATCTACGACCCTAAGAATAGAACTCTCTACGATTTCAAAACCTCAAATCCTTACCAATTCCTTAAAATCAGAAATGAGAGAGAGCCGAAATTACAGCACAAATACCAGATGAACATCTACAAGCACCTCTTGGAGAGGAACGGGATAAAGGTAAATGATATGCAGGTGGTGTATATTAACAAGAGTAGGATGTCATTCAATCGCAAAGAGGGAAGGCAAAGCGTGGATGAGTTGGAGATGGTGGAGGTTCCCGTTAAACCAGGACCCAAACTAACCAAGGTTCTTCTCCAGCACGGATATGATATGCTTGCAGAACTTAACAGGGGCTACAAGGGAAGGAATTTGGATGAGAGTTTAGAGAAGTTGAAGACATACTACAAGATTTACGGGCTAAATCCAGAGGAATTGGATAAGGAGAATTTCCAAAAGTGGATGTGTGATTATTGCAGATACAAGGACATGTGCAAGGAGATGGAGAAAGAGGGCAAGGTTGAGATGGGAAAGGCAAGGAAGGAAATAGAGATGGAGATGTAAGAATGGGATGGCAATCCCTTGAGAGAAAAGTATGGCAGATGTGGAAGAACGATTACACTCTTCCGAGGATGAGCAGGGAAATATCCTCAATCACGCATTGGAGCGAATACCTGAGTTTATGTTTCGTGGTAGATTACCTTCACAAGAGGAAGGGTATAGGTTTCTCCAGAAAGCAATTGAAGTATGCGTTCTCAAAAATTCCAAAAGATGAGGTAGAAGGTGCGAGGAAGGAAGCTTGGGAGTGGCTCTTGCACTTGGGAGGTTATGACTACAATCGGGGTAAAAATTCACCTCTAAGAGTTGCAAAAAATACTCCTATTTTGTCGTGTTCAAAGGAAAAAATCGCCGATATTGAAGTTTCTCCTTGAGGGTAATGTAATTCCTGTGAAGGTAAAAAAACGCTCTCAAATTGGAAATTTCTTAAAATTATGAATGTACTTGTGTTTTGGACATTTTAACATCTTTTTATCATTTCCTCACTAGAACATCCCTTTTCATAGTTTTCTTGGCAAAAAACAAAGTTAAACCCAGCAAAATTGCTGCTGCAGGAACTGTATACATTGCAAGGTCTTGGATAGATAAAGGAATGAATGTAATAATAAATATCAGTAC
>WAPW01000096.1 GCA_015520565.1 Candidatus Aciduliprofundum sp.
AGCCCTGCGAGGATACGGTCACATCAAATAATCTCTGTGTACCAGCAAACACTGATACTTTCTGATGTGCAAGATGCTCGCCCACATGCAACCGAATAATCTTCTTTTTCATCTCTACCTCAACTTCTATTCTCTCTTCCCTTATTCTCTCTCTGCCCAAGGGCTCAACATCCAGAGACATGCCCACCAAGCTCTCCACATCCGCTATTCTCTTACCCTTCTTGCCTATAACGGAAGATATAGCTGATGGAGGCACATAGAGTATTGCCCGATTCTCGCTCACAACCTTTACCTTTATCTTCAATCCTGGGAAAAGCTTGCGAATTTCATCCTCCAATCCTTTGGCTGCCCACTTGTAAACGCTTTTCTCTTCCTCGCTGACGGGCACAACCACAATTTGCTCGCCAAAAGAGTATACTTCGTAGAGCAATCTCTCGCTTTCCAAATCTCTAACCTCTATCACAGGCCTAGCAAGGTCCTCTTCGTGCATGCCCGATGGAACTTTGACTGTGTAGCGAAGTGTTAGGACTTGCGCAATATCTCCCTTATCTATGTGAATGATAGTATCTACAATTTGAGGTATGACTCCAAGCTCAACTCGCCCTATAAAGCGCTGCATTGCATCTATAGCTCTTGTGGCGTGCACCACTCCAACCATACCCACTCCCGCTAAACGCAAATCTGTGAATACTTTGAAATCGTTTGTGGTTCGCATCTCATCAAATATCGTGTAATCTGGACGGACGAGGAGCAGGATATCTCCAGTTTTCTCCATACTTCCTTCCAGAGATGTGTACTGGGTGATTATATCCTCAAGAATTAAATCTCTGGGCTTCTCCATGGTCTTTACAATCTTGTTCAGGGAGGCATAGTACTCGGCAATTGCCTGCACGAATGTGCTCTTTCCCGCTCCCGGAGAGCCAGAGACAAGGATGCCCTCAGCCTTCTCTTCTATTCTCCTCCTGAGTTTCTTGCTTATGCTGTAATCCTCCAAGCTAAGCTTCACAATAGGTCTGACTGCAGTTATCTCCATTGCATCTGAAAATGGTGGACGGGTTATGGCTATTCTATACTCTCTCAACTGCACTACGGTAGCTCCTTTCATATCCATCTCTATGAAAGATTTATCATCTCTCCTAGCACGCTCAACAATGTCGTAGGCAATCTCTTCCACTTCCTGAGGGGCTATACTATCCCTTATTCTCTCAAGCTTGAACTCTCCAGGCTTTCCACGCTTGGCAAAAGCGCCTACTCCCGCCTTTATGTGCACACTCATAATGTCGGGCTCGAAGAAATCTTCAATGCGCATTCTTATCTCTTTCTTCGCCTCTAGATATATTGTGGGTATGCCCTTGACCTCTGCTATGCTCTTCTGTACATAATCTCCTGTAACTAGGATAGCATCATTCTGGGCTGTACACTCTCTAATCATATTGTCAATCTCTCCAGCCTTGGCACGGCGAATCTGCCACTCTTCAGGCCTAGAACCGCAGAATGTGAGATTTATGCCCCTGTCTTTGCAAATCTCCCTTATTCTGCGCAACTCGCTCAATCCTGAGAATCCTATGGATAAGCCAGAATTAGCCTGATGCTCCACCTCGGCAACAATTGCCTCGGGTATTACTACCTCTTCAACATCCTCTAAATTAATAAAATCAGCAAATCTACCATCTACAATGACGCTTGTATCTGGAACATATTTCATAACTTGCCTATTTCCCACTTTTATTTAACACTTTTCAAAACTTACAATAAAATATGTGAAATGTAATTTAGAAGCTATTGAATTTATTTGCAACGAGTCTTTAAATATGAAATGCATTACTAGCGAGATGTTATAAAATAGGGTTCTGGAAATATAATGAATATCTGATTTTTCTAATCTACAACGAAATTTTTATCTACTATTTCTAACTATATTCCCCTTGGTTAGAATCAGACCATGTTGGGATTGAAATTTCCCATATTGTCCATTCGAAATATCCGTTATGTTCCAGTTAGAATCAGACCATGTTGGGATTGAAATTCACCAACTCCCTGAGTTCCTAAAAATAAAATCACTTCCAGAGGTACTTATCTACAAGCTCGCTTACATCTTTATGCTCTTCCTCCATCTTCATAAGATGCCGAATATTCTTATTCCTTGCAAGTATACCCGCTAGCGATATGGCATAGCTCTTATTCTCCTTTCGGTACAAATAAGCCCGGTATCTCAATCCAGCCCACTTGCTTTCCAAGGTAAACATCTCTTTTAAAAGCTCATCAATCTCACTGCGCAATCTGTCCAGTTCATCACTATGGTTATCTTTAACCTTCTGACTCAAAATGGCTTCAGATACAACCTGCTCTTTCGGAATTTTGTACTTTTTCGCTATGTACTCTATCTCCTCCACATTATTACTATAAACCCTAAACTTTTTCTTTTCAAAGAACTCAGAACTTATTATTATCTCCATCTCCATTCATCTCCTTCAAAAGCACCTTATTCTCATCATCTAATTTATCTATCAAGTGAATCATAAGCTCTTGGTCTCTCTCTGCCATCTCACAGAAATCTTGCAACTCTTTGATTTCTTCTTTCATTCTGGCTAGTTTCTTCTCTATATCCTCCTTCGTCTTTAATAAAGCTTCCGTATCGTTCCATTCTAAATTTTTCTTATACTCCTCCAACTTCTCATGTAAAAACCTATTGAACTCGTCCTCCCTAAAATATGATAGGATGCGAAATAGTTCTTGAGGAACTTTAACCTTGAGCATATCTATACCTCCTTATTGATTAAAACCCTTTAGTGAAATCTTACTATAAATAATTAACGATTTGAATATAAAGATTTATTTAAAAACAAAAAAGGAATGAGGGGCATTGAAAATTGCTTATACCCTCGCCTATTTATTCAACTTTACAAATTCTTTGTAGTAAGAGTCCAACATTTTGCGAATCGTTTGCCCAATCTTGTAGTAATCCACTTCGCGCAGATTTGCCAAAGAAACCCTAGCTGATGGATGAATAACCTCAAAGCCCTTCCCCGGGAGTAAGACAACATGCGCTTCTTCTGCAAGTCTTACTATAAACTCTCCCGAAGGCATAGTATCCAAGAACCATTTTGCAAACTCCTTGCCGTAAATCTGCTCAGCGAGAACTTCGGCATCTATGAGAGTGTAGTAATACACATTATTTGGATCTGTGGGCTGCTCTATTCCCAGCCCCCTATAAAGTGCCTTATGCCTGCGCCTCAAAATTCTCTTCACTGCCTCTTTGTACCTGTTCTCCTCATCCATAAGTGCATACAAAGCGAATAGAACCATCTGCACTTGCTGAGGAGTTGATAATCCTGCTGTGTGCCTCAAAGCAACATTTCTGCTATCTGCTACAAGCCTATCTATGAACTTTAATTTTCTAGGAGTTAAACTTACAGAAGAGTACCTTTCTTCTAACTCTTTTTGAATATCTTCCGGTAGCTTTCTAATGAGCCGATCCACGACATTCCTCTCATGCAATGCTATAACTCCAAGGCGCCAGCCAGTGGCGCCAAAGTACTTGGAAAAGGAATAAACGAGAATGGTGTTATGAGGGCATACTGCATATATGGATTTAAAATTATCAGCAAAGGTTGCGTAAACATCATCAGTGATTATTATCAAGTTCTTTCTCTTCTCTATGATTTCCTTTATTCTCTCCAATGTCCTATCATTGAGCTTCACGGATGTAGGATTTCCCGGATTTACGAGGAAGAACGCTTTTATCTCAGGATTCAAGAGCTTTTTTAATTCCTCTTCTGGAATCTGATATCCTTGCTCAGGATCTGCCTTAATCTCTATTTCCTCAAGCCTGTAAGTGTCTAAATGAGGAATTTCAATATAAGGGCTGAAAATAGGAACTGCGAGGGCAATCTTATCTCCCTCTTCAAGTATATGGTTTGCCTTGAGCGATTCAAAAAGATAAGCCATAGCGGCGGTGCCTCCTTCCACTGCAAAAAGCTGTGTCTCTCCAAGAAGGTCATGCCCAGCGCCCATTTCCCTAAGAAGATAGCGCACAACAATTTTCTCCCCCATCTTCAGCATTCTAACAGGTGAAGGATACTCACATCCAAGATAACCCTGAACAATCTCATACAAGAAATCTCCAGCCGAGAACCCGAGATAATCTTTTACATAGCTCACAGCAGCATTTAGGAATTTCACACCTTTTGCTTCCCAATTGCTTCTCACGAATATCTCAAATCTGGCCTCTATGCCCTCTCTATCGCTATGACCTCCAATCAAATCGTCCATATACCCAAAGTGCCTCTCAGCCTCGCTTAGTGCAAATCTTCCAAGCTGCAAGAACCCGTATCTGGGAATCAAGGAGAGAAAATTCGGATTTCCACGGCCTGCATTGAGCATCATCTTCTCCGATTTTCTGCTAGCTAGCTTTATAAGTATGTCTTTGAATTCAAACGGGCTGAGCTCTTCAAAATTTATATTCTTAATGTCCATTCCTTTCACCTTCATATTAATGAAGAGAAGCAAAATCAATATATAAGAATAACCGAAGATTACCACTTTCTTTCAATTTACATCCATAACTTCCCTACTAAATTAAATTAAAATATTAAAGCTTAGAGAGCAAAAATAGTAAATGAAATTAATGTCTATCACGCAATCTTACCAATCCAAGAATGGCAATGAGTGCAATTGCTATTATAAATAGTCCTGAAGAGAACTCGGGCACTGACGAGCTATAAGGTGTTTTTAGAGGGTAGTAATCTTCAGCTCCAACATCGCCAGCCAGTTTGTAGGGCCAGTCCACAATGCCATCGTTATTTTGATCGTTCGTATCGTTGTTGTTTGCCCAGTCGTACCAGTAATTGCCTATACCTGAAGAAGAGTTCCAGTGATTATCTGTTCCATTATCATACGCTTGCACAAACCAGGAATTATATGTATCTCCTGAGTAAGCATTGTAGTAGAAAGAGTTCGCATAAACCAGATTATCGTTACTGCCAGTATCTATATACACTCCATATCCACTGTTGTTAGAGAGTATATTGTATTTCATAGAGTTATTGGATGAATATTCAAGATCAACACCATCTCCACTATTGTTGTAAATCGAGTTGCTACTCAGAGTGTTTTGGGATGAATACCATAGTGCTATAGCCTCTCCCTGTACATGGTAAATTGAGTTATTGGTTATGGTATTGCTAGAAGCACGCTCTAAATCAATACCATCATAGCTATTGCTATGAAGCATGTTATTGAGTATCTCATTGTCAGAGGAGGATTTTAAATATATGCTGTTATCATAATTATCGTAAATAGTGTCATCTATGATTATCCCATTAATCACATTGTAAAGCATAATACCAGAGCCCTCTTCATAATCAGAAGAATGATACGATGTGTTGTGCAAATTGCAGTTCTTAACCACAAAATAAGCCGTAGTATTCCCTATATAGATTGCAGTTCCTGCCCCATGGGCATCGATGTCCCATCCAGATATTATGTAAGGATCATCCTTCGTTCCACTTCCTGAAACTATTCCGTTCTCAGATGTGAAATCTGAATCGCTGTTTATTCTAATCGGCGAGTGAGAAGTATATGCCTTAACTTTCAAGTTCTCATTTACAACATTGCTCTGAGCTGCTCCCGCCATTCCAATACCAAAGTAACCGAAAATCACCAAAAGAACCAAAGAAAGCACTAATACCCCTAACAATATCTCCCCCTTCGTTCTGATCACCTTCTATTAACAAAGATATGCAGTTTATATTATAAATACTTTATGGAATGATATAAATAAAGATTTGTCCTATTCCGTAACTCCCAATTCAAGCACACTTATGAAAATTATTTTATCAAACATCGCATATCTCGGCTCATGGAGAGAAAGGACTATCTCAAGCGCGTTGAACTGCTTAAAGAATTAAGGAATATGGGCATAAATCCGTACCCGCAGAGCACACCAATAACCAATTATATAGAGGAGATTGTAAAAGAGCCGGAGAATTTTATGGGCAAGAAAGTTGCAGTTGCGGGCAGGTTATACGCCCTGCGCTTTCATGGAAAGGTTGCATTCGGAGATTTGCGCGATAATGGATTTAAGATTCAGGGCTTTTTCCGAATGGATATCTTGGGGGAGGAGCAGTACAAGTTCTTGAAAAAATATGTGGATAGGGGCGATTTTCTCTGGATAAAGGGAGAGGTAACGCGCACAAAGAAGGGCGAGCTAAGCGTTCTTGCTGAGGAAATCAAGCTTGCCTCAAAAGCTCTGTACGATTTACCCCACGAGTGGTTTGGAATAGAAGATACAGAAAAAAGGTACAGGCAGAGGTATTTAGATTTGATGTTCAACAAAGATGCATTTGATACATTTATAAAGAGAAGCACCATTGAGAAGGAGATACGTATGTTTCTCTGGAACAGGGGATTTTTGGAGATGGAAACTCCTGTATTGCAGCCCGTTTATGGAGGAGCCAATGCCAAGCCATTCAAGACGCATGTAAATGCAATTGACAGGGATTATTATCTTCGCATCTCAGATGAATTATACCTGAAAAGGCTCATAGTTGGCGGGTACAACAAGGTATTTGAGATAGCCAAAGATTTTCGCAACGAGGATATTGATACTACCCACAATCCAGAATTTACAATGATTGAAATTTATCAATCCTATGTGGATTACAACGATATGATGGATTTAACTGAAGAGATGATCAAGCATGTGGCCCAAAAGCTAGGAGTTGAGAAAGTTAAGTTTGGTGAGCACGAGATAGATTTCACAAAGCCATTTAGAAGAGAGAAAATGCTTGACATGCTGGCAAAGAGAGGAATAGATGAAAATACGAGCGATGAAGAGATAAAGAGGATGCTGGAAGAATACAAAATAAAGATGCCCCAGTACAACCGCGGCTTGGCTCTGGGCAAATTATTTGAGAGGGTTTGCGAGGAAGATCTTATCCAGCCCGTGTTTGTTATAGACCACCCCAGAGAAACCACACCTCTATGCAAGCTTCATAGGAAAGATGATAGGCTGATAGAGAGATTTGAGTTGTATATGGGAGGTGTAGAGCTGGCCAATGGATACACAGAGCTCAATGACCCTCTATTGCAAGAGAAGTTCTTCCGCGAGGAGGTGGAGCGCAGAACTCTGGGAGATGAGGAGGCACATCAATACGATGAAGATTTTATAGAAGCTCTACGCTGGGGCATGCCTCCAATGGGCGGTGTGGGCATAGGCATAGACCGCTTAACCATGCTATTAACGGGCAATACAAGCATAAAGGAAGTGATACTCTTCCCAATTCTAGCGCCTAAGGCATAAAAATATAAACAAGTAAAATAATATCCATCCATGCCAAAGCTTTCAGCTCTCATACTTATAACTCTTTTAATTTTATCACCATACTCAATGTTATCCGCTCATTCCCAGCTTCCTAATTTTAAAGATGTGAAAATTAACGGAAATAATGAATTACAGAATTTTGTAGAGAAAAACTATTTTTCGGGCTCAGGCACTCCCTCAGATCCTTACATAATCTCAGATAGCTTTGAAAACTTAGTGCTTGAGAATATATCCGCAAGAGTTATTTTTGAAAAATGTAGTTTTGAATATGGACATTTCAAAGCCATCAATGTAAGCAATATTGCAATCCAAAATTCATCATTTTATGGAGAGAATTTTAATGTAGTAAATGCTAAGAACTTGAAATTTGAAAATGTCTATATAAGCGATGAGGATTTCTTTAAGAATGTTCATAATTTATATATGCAAAACATTTCAAGTCAATATTCCTCGCTTGTTAAATTCTTCAACTCAAGAAATATTCAATTGAGGGAGTGGAAGGGGACAATTAACTCAGGGTTTTATAATGTAGAAAATCTTAGTATATCAGGTATGAATCTTACACGGAGATATCACATTACTCTGGAGAATCTAAGCATAAATGCCACGCAGGGATACAATATAAATCTGGATGGTGTGAAAAATGCAACTCTCAATAACATAAAATCTGCATATCTATCCATTGATAATTCTGAGAATGTGCATATATCCTCCTTAAAAATAAACTGGTCATGGGACTTGAGTACACATCTGGACACATATAACTCCACCAAAGTGAGCATAGAAAATGCAAATGTCTCTGCAATATGGATTGACTTCATTTATGTTTCTCAATTGAGAATTAGCAACTCTAAATTTGATGGAGATGTTTACTTTTAGGGCATAAATAGAGCAAATATAGAGAATGTAAGCATTAAAGGAGATATGAATATTACAAACGCCGAGAACATAAAGGTTGAAAGTGCAAAGCTGCAATATAGTACAGGTGGATATCAACCAGCGATAAAATTAACCCGTATTTCCAATGCAATATTGCACAATATAAAAATATATGGCCCTTACAAATTTGGAATTTATATTAAGGATACTCATTCTATCCTGATAAGCCACACCCTCATCTCTATAAACTACATTGAAAAGAAAATAGGCGGGTACGGCGAGATATACAGACATTATGCTTCTGTAGGCATATACCTTGATAACTCATATTATGTAACTGTTAAAAACACAAGCTTTGAGAATGTACAAAAAGTAGGCATTCTAATCCGTAGCTCTTCTCACATTAGCGTCCTCCATAATAAATTCGGGCTGGAGATTGAAAATCCTATTGAGGTAAAAGGTTATTCCACATATATACTTAGCCAAAACAATATTAGAGGTATAAGGTCTCATCATATAGGGCTAGACATAACAATTGTGGTTCTTCTCATACTCATCCTGATTATTCTCGGGCTGAAGAGAAATACCCCAAGATTTCTGAGGAGATACCCATATAATATGAAAAGGATAAGATAAAAAATCGTAAAATATATAAATTTTTTAGAGCATTACTACCCTATGAAGAAATTAGTTATCATTGTCCTCATTACAATACTACTTTTTGCATCGTATCAGGCCATGGCATCTTCAGCCCTTGCCAAATCTCAACTCTTCGGGGCAGCAGGCAATAATACAAAATTTCAGGAGCATGATTTTGGAACTATAAAGATAGATAATAACACTGAACTACAAGAATTTGTGAAGGGATATCATTTCTATGGTTCTGGAACTCCTTCTGACCCCTATGTTATTTCTAATATAACTGCAGAAGCTCTCTTTTTAGAAAATGTCTCTGCACATCTAATTATAGAGAATTCTTCTATTGGTGCAGGCAATTATCCATGGTATTTAAAAGTAATTAACAGTAGCAACTTAGAACTAAAAAGATTATATTTGCCATGGATTGGGGTACTCTTTGATCATGACTTTAATATAACTCTGAGTAATTTTTATCAATGCGAGTCAAATGTAATTATCAGCAATTCTACAGATATAAAAATAGGCAATATGCCTAGCGGCTTATATTTCACATTCAATCATGTTAAAAATGTTCAAATCAATAATTCCCATGCACATATGTTTTTTGATAATTCTCAGTATATTAGCGTTTCTAATATAACATATCGTGATTATTGGAGTTGGACAATTGACCTATGGAACTGCAGCTATGCTACCATAACAAATTCAACCCTGGAAAGCGATGGCTCATTTTATTGGACAGACTCCTCTCATCTTTGGCTAAAAAATTTAATAATAAAAGGAATATACGGCGATACATCATTAGAATTGTTGGGTGAGAAGAAAGTAGAAAGAGACATACACATTGAAAATGTACATATTCAGGGCGAGATGGACATATCCGATATACAAAACTTAACAATTAAAAATGTGAGCATTCAAAGGAGTGAATGTGTAGGTTGTTATATTGTTGCAATTAATAAGGCATCTAATCTAACTTTAAACAATTTATATGTTTCTGGTGAATCTTTTTATTTTTATGGCACAAGAATTAAAAACTCAAAAAATGTAATAATAAAAAATTCAACATTTAAGGATTCCGTTTATGGCATAAATCTCAAAAACGCAAAAAATATAATAATAGAGAATTCAACATTTGAAAATATAAAGAAGGATGGAATACTAATTCAAAATTCATCTTATATAAAAATAATGGGCAATAATTTCGTATGGAAAGTAGCAAATCCCATAAAATTAAACGGCACTGTGAGTTATCTTATACTTCAAAAAAATGCAAGAGGTGTAAGAGCATATCCACTTTCCTTTAACATAGTTCTTGCGATTTTCTTGATAATCCTACTCATATCAGCCGGTGTTTATAAAAAGAGAAGGGATTACAGAAGAGAAGCCACTCTGGAATATTACAGAAAGATAGGAAAAATAAAGTGATGGTACCATGAGAACTATACCTGAGGAGTTCATAAAATATGCCTTCGTGGATAGAGTAGAGCTTATAAAAAAGATGCTAAAAGGAAAGTTTGATGATTCTATTCTCATAGGATTTACAAGACACAATGCAGCCATAATAACCACTGGGCCTGCAGGACTCAACGGCTCTATAAAGGGTGTGGGATTCATTCACAAAGATGAATTTCTTTCTAAAACTCTTGAGAAGATGCGCAAGGAATTACAAAACGAGTACAATCCAATGAAAGTTGCAAAATTCTTGCTAGATGAGATTTATGTGCGTGATAAGATTGATTTTACAAAGCTCATATCTTTAGAGCTCGCAAGGAAGCATACTTGGCAAAATCTCATAGAGGGGGAGAAGAAGGCAACAATTCTATTTTTCACACCCCCAAGCACATCCTACGAGCTCCGATGCAATGTAGAGATACATACAAGCGGCAATGTTTGGGAATACGCAAACTCCTTGCACGACATATTTCACAGACCTGAAAAACCGCGAGATTGGGGCAAAACTCCTGCCTATCTTTTCAAAATAAAGGAAATTTACAATAACAGCGAGGACAAAATGGGAGTGAGAATTTACTGAGAGAAGAACTGCAATATCTTAGCCATATACTCTTCCTCATTCAAAATGATGCTTCGCACATGCGCAGCTTCTGTAACCCTCAATTTCACATTGGGTGCAACTTTCAAAAACTCTTCTATCTCTTCAATCTTCACCAACGGGTCTTTCTTTCCTGCAATTATGAGAGTGGGAACCTTAATGCTCTTGGCAAACTTGAAAGGATTAGTATTCTCGTACTTCACTCCAGAAATAAGAATTGCAAAGGGCTTAACAAAAATATAAAGCCATTCTGGCAGGTTGGCAAAGTACTTCAATCCCCGAGCCCCCGTTTTGTCAGTGTAAATGTAAGGACTATCCGCCACAACCTTATCTGCCAATTCCAAAGATGCTGATTTCAAAGCGAGAAATCCACCCATGGAGTAGCCAACTATGTAAACTTTTTTGCAGTTCTTCTTTGCATATTCCACCATGGCCTTAACATCCAAAATCTCCTTATCTCCCAGAGTTGTGTGTTTTCCCTCGCTTTCTCCATGGGCTCTAAAATCTACAGCGAGGACAGAATAGCCCGATTTCCACATTCTTTCCATAACCTTGCGCATATAAACATCGTCCCATCTGCTCCTGCTGTATCCGTGCAGAAGAATTATACAATTCTCACCGCCCTTGATATGCCATCCTTTGAGCTTCATACCATCTTCCGTTTTCAGTTCTATGTTCTCATAATCAGCTCCAAAATCCTTAGGAGTCCAAGATTGGATGAATCTCGCAGGGGTAACAAGCTTGTATGCAACCATAGCAGAAAACAAAAGAAGAATTATGGTGACAGCTACGACTACAGCTATGAGCACGGGTATCCAAAGAACCATATCAAAGCTCCTCCGTGGCCTCTATTGCTCCTTCAATCTCAGGTTTTATCCTCTTCCTATCCAAATGCTTCATTCTCCATATAAGAGGAATTGCCACTGCGACAAATATTGCTCCCACTGGAAATAGAATCTTGTAGTTGTCCCCGGCTGCAGCCACAATGGCACCTCCTCCAAATCCTGCAATTGCAACAGGAAGAGATTTGGTTGCTTCAAAGAAGCCATAGTAACGGCCATTGAAGAACTCTTTCTCATAGTGATGGAGCAAATCTCCTATGACTGGCCAAGAAGTTGCCATAAGCATACCCCAGCCAATCCCTGCAATGGATATTGCTGTAGTTACACCTACGCTACTACTCAAAAACCATCCCCAAAGAAAAGGAGCTAGAAATATAAACCCTCCTATAATTATTGATTTCCTTCTGCCAATTCTGTCATAGATACGCCCTCCTATGAGGGCTCCTACTAGGACTGTGACATTAAATATAGCCATTATTGCAACTCCTAAGGTCAAAACATTATTAGTGTGGAGTATTGATTCAAGAATACCCATTAAGAAAATCGCAATGAACTCAAAACTTAGCCACCAGAGTATCTGTGCAGAGTAGAAACTTAGAAAATCATAATCTCCTAAAATGTACCGTAAGTATTCTCCCACGCTTTCTTTGGGTCTTTTCTTAGGATATGGGGGCTCTTTTACCTTAAGGTATAAAGATATGACTGATATCAATAAAAACACTCCAACTACTGCAAAGGGTATCCAAAGATAATTTGATTCAATTAATGCCTCAATTCCATTACTTGCGGAGGGAATTGCCTTGCTTGCCATTAAAGAAATTCCAACTACTAGGGTAAATAGAAATAGATTGCCACCCCATTCAAAGAATGTTATTAAACCACTGGGCTTACCTCTCTCGCCACTAGGAACCAAATCAGGCATTAAAGCACGATAAGGAGCAACGAAGAAGTACATAAAGAAGTAAAATACTGCAAGAGCCGTTGCAAATATGAACAGAGGTGCTTTATACACGAAAGATAGATATATAAAAGATACTGCCAAGGTTGATGCTATACCACCCCAAAGTATAATGACCTTTCTTCTTCCCCTATCTGAACGAATCTTATCACTATAATACCCCATAAACATGGGAACTATCACACCGATAACCCCTTGAAGTGCAAGTATAGAACCAATAATTATGGGGCTTTTAGTGTATGTCTCCAGAAGTTTAAAAGATAACGCCTTGTTAATTGCCCACCCAGTGCTCATACTAAAACCTACAAGAGCAATAAGCAAAATCACACCACGGATTTTGCCCCTTTTATTCGGAGTCATCTTAGGGTTATGTATATAAATCTTTAAAAAGTTTGCTATACACTTACAATCCAGATGCACAAGATTTTATATGCTGGTAAAGAATTACAATAACTATGCATCCTTCAGAGAGCATTAAAGCTGAGAAAAGCGATGTGCTAAAAGATAAAAAAATTGCACTTTGCGTTACAGGAAGCATAGCAGCTGTTGAGAGCGTGAAGCTTGCAAGAGAGCTCATAAGGCACGGTGCAGAAATTTACCCATACATGACACAAGCTGCCCTGAAATTCGCGGGTAAGGATGCACTTTTATTTGCCACAGGTAAAGAGCCAATTATAGAATTGACGGGCAAGGATGAGCATCTTTACGATTTTGATGCAATATTAGTAGCCCCTGCAACTGCAGATATAATATCCAAAGCAGCATGCGGCATAGCAAATGATGCTGTTAGCACATTAATATTTGCAAATCTTGAAAAATGCATATTTGTGCCCAGCATGGATTCAAGAATGTATAAGAGCGAGATATTGAGGGAGAATATTGAAAAACTCAAAAAATTTGCAATGTTCATAGAGCCAAAGATGGAGGAGAGTAAGGCAAAATTACCAAGCAACGAGCTAATCGTGGCAAGAGTTATGAATCATATACGCAAAGATTTAAAGGGCAAAAATGTGCTTGTGATAGGAGGAGCAGGTTATGAGAAATTTGATGAATTTAGAATCATTACAAATCTAGCCACGGGGAAAATGGGAGTGGAGATAGCTAGATTTGCATACTACTATGGTGCGAATGTAAAGCTCCTAATCGGCTTGCATTCCGTAGAAATTCCAGAATATATAGAGCACGAAGAGTTTGGAGGAATCAATGCTCTCATACAAAAGATAGAAAGTATGAAAAATCACGATGCCATAATCGTGCCAGCCGCACTCCCAGATTTTAAGCCGAAGAAGAGAAGAGGAAAGGTAAAGAATTTGAGCGATTTTAATGAAATTAGATTTGAAGAGAATCCAAAGTTCTTGAAGAAATTAAGAGGGGAGTACAATGGATTCCTCATAGGGTTCAAGGCGGAGAGCCAAATAAGCAAGGAAGAATTGATAAGGAGGGCGAAGGAGAGAATGGAAGAGTACAACTTGGATATGATTGTTGCAAATCTAATTGAAGATGTTGATAGGGATTCTACCAAGGCCATTATAATATTCAGCGATGGAGAGTTTGAAGAGTTTGCAGGAAAGAAAGAAAAGCTTGCAAAGAGAATTGTAGAAATAATGGCGGAATCTCTATGACTCGTGCATTCTCTCCCGGAAGCATAACTTTGTTCTTTGAAATAAAGGATGAACACAAAGACCCTTTGAAAATGGGATCTAGGGGCATTGGAGTTTGCGTATCTCGGGGTGCAATAACTCATGTGCAACAGGGAGAGGAGCTCAGGATTTATGTGAATGGGGAAAATGTGAAAAATTCCATACAGGAAGATATTGCAAGAGCTTATAATTTTAAAGGCACAATACACACGGAACTGCAATTACCTATATCACAGGGCTTTGGTATGAGCGCAGCTGCAGCCCTGAGCACAAGCTTGGCAATTGCAAAATTAAAAAATAAAACATACTTGCAAGCGGCACAAATTGCACATAGAGTTGAAGTTGAGAGAAAGAGCGGGCTTGGAGATGTAGCATCGCAATATGAGGGGGGATTCACTCTAAGATTGAAAGAGGGAATACATCCCTACGGCATAGTTGACAGATTATTCTTTCCTCCTATTCCCATAACCCTTGTAAAGCTCAAGGAGGGAATTGAAACGAGAGAAGTTTTAAAAGATGAGAATAGGAGAGAAAAGATAAAGAAAGAAGGGCATTTAGCTATGGAAAAATTTCTAAGCATGCCCACCTTGGATAATGCAATTAAAATTGCCAGAGCTTTTGCATTCAAAACCTCTCTTATAAGCGAAGAAGGCAAAGATTTCTTAAACGCTTGCGAAAATGCTGCCATTGCAATGATTGGCAACTCTGCCATAGTGTTTGGCTATTGCAAAGAGGAGATTGTTGAAGGGTATAGAGCATACGAGGTTAGCTTGGGAGCTCGGGCAAAACTATTGCCACAACTCTAAGGAAAAATTTATCTTCAAAGTCAATTTAGGGGTTCACAATGGATGTAAGGAAAGAGATTGTTGAAGAATTATTAAAGCATGAAATTCTCGTTGAGCCAGAAGTTGTTGATTATATAATTGAAAAGGGAGGGTTAAGTTACATTCCATCATTCATAGAATTACATAAAAATTCATCATTCATTAGCATATCTTCCATAAAACCTCCAAAAATAGAAGAAAGGACAATAGAAAAAAGTGATATGAGCAAGCCAGAAGCTTACGAGTACGATTGGGATTTTAAAATCCTAATTGACCCGGGTAATATTCAGAGCAGTGGCAAAGTGGATGATTTTCGTGCGCTCTTTTTGGATAGATACAAGAGATTGAGCAAGTATGTGCGAAGAAATATGCAGATGCGAGGAGCAACAAATATTGCCAATATAGAGGGGAGAGAAGTTAGAATAATCGGGCTTGTGGATGATGTGAGATACACCTCTCGTGGCTCTCTGAGCTTCTATTTAGAAGACCCTACAGGAAGGGTTAAGTGCATAGCCCCCCAAGGAGAGTTCTTGCTCAACGATGAAGTCATTGGTGTTGTTGGTAAATACAACGAAGAAAATAATTTAGTTTATGTGAATGAGATAGTTAGGCCCGGATTTAAAAAAATCAAAAAGGAGAGAAAGATAGATGAGCAAGTTGGTGCAGTTATAATTTCAGATGTGCACATAGGGAGCAAGATGTTTCTCCGCAAAAACTGGGAAAAATTCTTAGATTGGCTTAAGAGTGGAAAGAATGGGGCTGAAATCGTAAAATACTTGATAATCGGGGGAGACCTCGTTGATGGGATAGGAATATACCCAAATCAAGAGGAGGAGCTTGAAATTTTAGATATTTACAAGCAATATGAAGCCCTAGCATCCTACATTCAAGAACTTCCAGATTACATAAAGGTAATTATGATCCCGGGAAATCATGACTTGGTTAGAAATGCAGAGCCGCAGCCACCTTTGCCTAGTGATGTTAGAGCCCTATTCAATGGAAATGTGGAATTTCTCAGCAATCCATCTCTATTCTCTCTCCATGGCTACAAATTCTTGCTTTACCATGGAGCCGCCCTAAACGATCTGGTTGAGCTCATACCCGGAATGAACTATGAAAAAATAGGCCCCATAATGAAAAATATGCTTGAGATGAGACATTTATACCCTCCCTATGGAGGAAAGGTTCCTCTAGCACCTCTAAAGAGGGATTTCCTCGCCATAGATCTCATTCCAGATGTGTTCGTTACAGGCCATGTGCATGCCTTTACCTATGATAAATACAACGATGTGCATATAATCAATGCCTCCTGCTGGCAAGCTCAGACAAAGTACCAGAAGATGATGAATTTCAATCCTGTGCCGGGCAAGGTTGCCTTGATAAATTTCCACACTGACGAGGTTAGAGTATTATCCTTTTGATATCCAAAAGAGATGATTTATTCACAATTTCATAAGGGGTCATTAGCCTTCTAAACACTATTAACCTAGCTTTTTTCCCTATACCATTATCTTCAATTCCCAATATTTTCCTAGGATTTACGGTTGTCATTTTCAAAATATCCTCTGGCTTAACATGCCCATATAGCTTGGAGAGCTTGTATGCAATTTCCATCTCACGAAATATGGAGGGTAGGGAGAACATCCCGTTATCTGTGCCCAATGCAAGCAAAATATTATGCTTTAAAAATCTCGGAATATTGGGAACTTTTCCAAAGAACAAATTTGAGCGAGGAGTTAGAACAATTGGTATTCTCGCACTTCTAACTTTTTCAAGGTCCTCATCGGTGGCTTCAAGCATATGAACAATGAAATCAGGATTTAAAGAGAGAACAAAATCAATATCCTCCCTTATCCTCTCAGAAACATGGATTGCAAACAATTTTTTATTCCTCTTCGCATCTTTAACCTTTGAAATTATGTATTCTCTATCATAATCGCTTATGCTACTAAGCCCCAAGCCCTCAGCTTCTCTATAAACACCCCTTGCAAATATAATGGGCTTGATATTGAATCCCTTGGATGCTTCTAAAAGCAACTTCACCCCCTCTTTACCCCCCTCTCTAAAATCTACGAAATGTGATGTCCCTTCTTTTTGCATATAGCGCATGGCTCTACGCATTCCCTCATACACTTTCCTTTTATTTCTCAAAATTTTGTATTTGTAGCCTCTCGGCCCCACTATTTCCTTTATTCCTCCTCTTGGCTCCTCCTTAGCCCAGAAATCTCCTATGTGAGTATGCATATTTATGAATGTTGGCACAATCGTGCCTCGCAAATCAAAATTCCTATCGCCCCTGAAATCTTCAATCATGCCATCCTTAATTACTATTGTTCCCTTCCTAAACTCGCCATTCCAAAGTACATTTCCATAAATTTTCACAGAGTTAAATGGAAAATAAAGTAAAAAACATTTTCCTCAACTTATATAGATGAGGAGGAACAAAAATGCGGTTCCAACCGCCAAAGTTAGAATTCCAACCATCCCCCCAAATCTAAACCAATCATGATTTCTTATTTCATAGCCAAACTTTTTAGAGAGGGATAGAGAAACAACTCCAGCGGAAGAACCAATTGGCGTTATATTACCACCAAGGCCCACACCCAAAGCTAGAGCCCACCATAGAAGCCCTGTATGATATGTCTGTGTCATTGCCGCCACAACGGGTATGAATGCTGCTGTAATTGGTATGTTATCCACAAATGAGGATGTTATACCTGCTACCCAGAGTATTATTATAGCTGCGATTATTGGATTAGAAGATAAAGAGGATAACCACATAGCCAAATCCTTGAGCAATCCAGTTTTGTCAAGACCTCCTACGAGCATAAACAAGCCCATGAAGAACACTAAGGTAGGCCATTCAACCGCTTGAAATGCCTTCTTGGGGTCTTCTAGAGTTAAAATGAGAGCCAATGTACCTCCCACAAGTGCTACAAGGGCAGGAGATATACCCAGATAGCTCTGCAAAGCAAAAAATACTATCATTCCAAGGAGAATAAGTAGGAGATAGTGCATCAATTTTTTATCCTTTATATAATCCTCTGGATTTAATTTCATCAACTCTTCCACATTCTTTGGCTTACTCGCTACCCATTTTCTATGTATGAACTTTGCTGCCATTAAAGCTATTCCAAGTATAACTAACACTGGGAAAAACAGATGGGTTATAAAATCGTTGAATGTATAACCTGATGCATACGCAATCAATATATTTGGCGGGTCACCAATCATAGTGGCTACGCCACCAACATTTGAGAGCACTGCTTCGCCCAATATAACAGGCACAGGATTAATTTCCAGCATCTCTGCAACTTCAATCGTAAGAGGAATCATAAGCAAAATTGTTGTAACATTATCTATGAGCATAGATATGAATGTAGTCATCATAGTTAAATACACGAAAATTAGCCATGGCTTACCCTTAGAGAGCTTTATCGCCTTTATACCAAGATACCTAAAGAATCCAGTTCTAGATAATTGGCCTACGAAGGTCATCATACCAAAGAGAAGAAGTATAACTTGCCAATCCACATAACCCAATGCCTCTTCAAAATTCATAAAATTCATTGTATACCCTGCAAGAAGCATAAGGAATACTCCAAATAACGCAGCCGTTGTTCTATCAATCTTTCCGCTAAATATCATTATGTAGCTAACTATGAAAATTATTAGGGTAACTATTTGGCCTGGATCCGTTGGGACCACCTCTTCTTGAGAGAATTTACAAATATCACAGGTATGGGAGAATGTGTGGCCACAAACCTAGCCATATCTCCTATTCTTCTCCCATACAATGTTTTTTTACCCACACCCATAACAACTACATCGTTGCTATTGAAATGCTTTAGTAATGCATCCTTATCTTCCATTCTTTCTATAGATCTCTTAACCTCTATGTTCCAATGGGATGCTTTCCATACAACATGATCCAATTTATTTGAAGATTCATCATTGCTCTTTATATAAAGCGCCTCAATACTAGCCCCAAAGGATGAGGCAAATAATATGGCATAATTCTCAGCCCTCTTAGACTTTGCCGTTCCATCTGTGAGCAATAGAACTTTTTTTATCTCCCTCTTATTGCAGTCCTCAGCTAGGGTTAGCACAGGGATTTGACTTCTTTTCAAAACATTTGCAACGGTAGATCCCAATCTATGCGCAGAGGCAGTAGATTTCCTAGAATAAACCCTCATTGCTATTATATCCACATCATTCTCTTTTGCATATTCAACTATTTCCTTAGAAGGTTGTCCCTCAAGGATTCTAAAATTAACATTATGGATACCTTCCCCCTCTAAAAGTTTCTTACTATCTTCAATTGCTTTTTTTGCGCTTTCCTTCATTTCATCATAAAGAATATTTGTAAGTTGCACACCTCTTTCATAAGTGTTTATTACGCTAACCACATAAAAATAAGCAAATGGAAAAGCTCTTGCAACAAATTTTATAACATGATCCTCAAGCCCGTACCCATCAGTAGGTATGAGAATTCTTTTAATCATTGTAATAAAAGTATATTGCATTATTCTATTTATATTTTTATTTTAAGGTTTCTGAGAAAAAATAATAAATAGCAGAGAAATTACCCATTATGATGAAATATTTCACCATGGATGACTTCAATTTCAGGGGCAAAGTTGTTCTTGTAAGGGTTGATGTGAATTCCCCCATTGACCCCATAAGCGGCTCCATACTTGATTATTCAAGATTTGAAGCTCATCGTCAGACATTGGCGGAATTGAAAAATTCAAAAGTTGTAATTTTGGCACATCAAAGCAGGCCCGGTAAGATGGATTTTACATCTTTAAGGGCACATGCAAATGTATTTACAAAAATCCTGCACAAAAGGGTAAGATTCGTACCAGATTTATTTAACGAGTACGCTATTGAAGAGATTGAGAATATGGATAATGGGGATTACCTCTTGCTTCAAAACACAAGATTCTACTCCGAAGAATACTGCCTCAAAAAGAATAATTTTAAAGATACGTATATCGTAAGGGAATTATCAAAGGTGGCAGATTATTTCATTAATGATGCATTCGCCGCTGCACATAGGGCACAAACAACCTTGGTTGGATTTGCAGAGAAGATGCCCATGATAGCTGGAAGGTTGATGGAAAAGGAAATAAAAATGCTCACAAAATTTATGGAATTGAAAGAGAGGCCTAAATATGCAATTCTTGGAGGAGCAAAAGTTGAGGATTCCTTAATTGTGGCCAAGAATTTTCTTGAAAATGATATAGTGGATGCTATCCTCACAGGAGGAGTTGTATCCTCCATATTCCTAATCGCTTCGGGCGTAGATGTGGGCGAAGGCACTTGGAAATTCATAAAGAGGGAATATGAGGATTATGAATCCCTAATATCCTTGGCAAAAGAGTTGATGGACAAGTACGATAATAGAATAAAAATACCCGTGGATGTAGTTGTAAATAAAAATGGAAGGAGGAAAGGCATACCCATAAGAATGCTTCCTAGCGAGTACCCAATTTACGATATTGGGCTTGACACTGCCACAGAGTACGAAAATTTGTTAAGGCACTCAAAAGGAGTTATTGTGAATGGACCCATGGGAGTGTTTGAATTAAACGATTTCTTCGTTGGAACAGTAATGGTTTTGCGTGGAGCAGCCGAGAGCCCGGGATTCAAAGTTGCAGGGGGTGGACACACAATAGCCGCCTTGGACAAATACGGATTGAAAAATTATTTTGATCATATTAGCACCGGTGGTGGCTCGCTCATAACATTCCTCTCAGGAGGAGAGATGCCCGTCATTGCTGCCTTGGAGAAATCTTACAAGTTATTCAGTTCAAAGTAGCTTTTTGAAATTTATCTCTTAACAACCTTCAAAAAATTCTTGAAAATTTCCTCTCCGTACTGTGTATGCTGGACCTCTGGATGAAATTGCACACCATAAATTGGCCTACTCTTATGCTTTATAGCCTGATACTTGCAATTGCGAGAATGCGCCAATCCAATTAATTCAGAGCTTATTTCCTTTATCTCATCGTTATGGCTCTCCCAAGCAATAAATTTTTCGGGCAAGCCATCAAATAAATCATCATACTCATCCACAAATATCTCTGTCCTGCCGTATTCTGGATACTTAGCTGCAGAGCTCTTCCCTCCAAAGTACTCTGCTATAAACTGAGCACCCACACATATGCCCAAAACTGGAACATTCAACTCCTCAAGGTACAATCCTTGATTTCCAAGCTTGTGCTTCTCATATGCAATACTGGGCGCTCCTCCCGAAAGAACCAAGGCATCAGCATCCTTGAGCTGCTCCACAGGAGTTGTGTTTGGAACAATTTCGGCATCTACATCCAAATATTTCAAAACTCTCCACTCTCTGTGCGTCCACTGACCTCCGTTATCTATCACATACACTCGCATATCCATCACTTGGGAATCTCAACATTAAGTGCCGATGAAATCTCCTTATAGCGATTTCTAATTGTGACTTCCGTTACTCCTGCCACTTCCGCAATTTCCTTCTGTGTCCTTGGCTCGTTCATCATATTGGCAGCTATGTAAATGGCGGCAGCTGCAACACCTGTGGGTCCCTTTCCAGAGGTTATGCCTCTCTCAGTTGCTTGCTGCACAATCTCCTCTGCTTTATTCACCACATTCTTATCCAAATGCAATTTGCTGCAGAATTGGGTTATGTAAGATGTGGCCGTAGTGGGCTTTAAATTCAAATTAAGTTCCTTGGTTAGATGCCTATATGCACGACCAATTTTCTTCTTATTCAACTCACTTGCCTTAGCCACTTCATCAAGCGTACGGGGCATTCCAACCTTACGGCAGGCAGCATAAATGCTTGCAGCCACTATGCTCTCAATGCTCCTTCCCCTTATCAAATTCTTCTCCACGGCCTTGCGATAAATAATTGCGGCTGTCTCGCGAACATCCTTTGGCAAGCCCATCTTGCTTGAAACATTATTCAACTCTTGCAATGCAACGGACAAATTTCTCTCAGCTGCATTGCTAACGCGAATTCTTTGATGCCATTTACGCACACGATAAATCTGAGCACGATTCTTATGTGGGATTCTCTTCCCGTATGAGTCCTTATTACTCCAAGAGATTTCAGTTGCAAGACCCTTGTCATGCGATAAAAAAGTTAAAGGCGCTCCTGTCCTTGCTCTCTTTTCATCCTGCTCAGCATCAAAGGCCCTCCATTCAGGGCCTTGATCAATAAATGAATCTTCAATTACAGCCCCACAATCTCCGCACACCAGTTCGCCACGCTCATAATCCCATATGAGATGGGTGGAGCCACACTCTGGACATCTTCTTATAAATTCTTCTTTAGGTCTCTTTGCCATCATATCACCCATTATAACTGCTCCTTAACCCTAGCTAGCATGGTATTTAAAGCTTTCGCAAAATGCATTTATTCCTTTGAACATATTTTTAAACCCATTTGCCATGCTTTAAATGTGATAAAGAACAAGGATGCTTTGTTATCGCACGGGGATAGAGAGATAAGGAAAGTGCTTCTTGAGATTGCAGAGAGGACTTTGGAAAGGATAAGGGCAGATAGGATAATTAAGGAAAATGTTAGAATTGAAGGCGATGAGTTAATCGTTAAAAATCATTCTATTCCCTTAAATTTTGAAAAAATAATTGTCATTGGATTCGGAAAGGCGGCCGTGCCTATGGCAAGAGAGATAGAGAATATTTTAGGCGATAAGCTCACGAAGGGAATGATAAATAGTCCCTACAATGCAAAATTGGATAAAATTGAAGTTAATTTATCTTCTCATCCATATCCAGATTTAAGAACTTTGGAGGCATCGCAAAAAATCATAAAATTGCTTGAAGAAGCAGATAAAAACACATTGGTTATAGTGCTAATCTCTGGAGGTGCCTCCTCTTTATTTGAAATTCCATGCTGCATAAGCATTGAAGAGGAAAGAGAGCTCATTAGGAAAGTTATGCTATCTGGAGCGAATATAATTGAACTAAACAAGCTTCGTATTGCATTATCCAAAGTGAAGGGAGGAAAATTGCTAAATTACATCGCACCAGCAAAATGCCTATCACTAATGATATCCGATGTGATTGGCCCACCAGAATTTGTTGGCTCAGGCCCAACTTATCCCCAAAAATATGATATTGAAAAAATTTTAAAAAAGTATGGAATTGATATAAAAATTAATGGTGCCAAGCAGGATAATTTCTCGCAATACAAGTGTGAAAATGTAGTTTTGGCTGATAACACCTACGCATTGAGAATTGCAAAGAGCATTGCAGAAGAGATGGGAATTAAGGCAAAAATATCAAAAGAGAAATTGGAAGGAGAGCCAAAATACGCTGCAAAGAGAATTTTGAAGGATATGGAGAAGGGAATTGTAATATGGGGCGGGGAGACAAGCGTGAAAGTTGAAGGAAATGGTATAGGAGGAAGAAATCAAGAGCTTGCATTATATCTTGCAAAAGAGATGAAGGGGCACATGGGCTTTATATGCTTGGGCACAGATGGTATTGACGGCCCCACCGATGCAGCTGGAGGGATAGTTGATTACACAAGCAGGGAGAGAATAGAGAAAAAAGGAATAGATTTGGATAAAGAGCTATTGGCTCACAATTCATACAAGGTTTTGAGAAAGATAGGAGATGCCGTTTTCACAGGATACACTGGCACAAACCTTGCCGATATATGCATTGGCTATTACCCATAATTCACTTATTCTTTATCTTTTCCCATATCCTCTTTGCTCTCTCATTGAGTATCTCATTTAGGAGAATATAGAAAAGCTCTTCATCGCTTGGTCCTTTTTTCTTCTTAATTTTCATTTTCTTATGGGGATTATGCATAGGAATTTAAATTCCTTATCACTCTCATTTCTATACCAATGGGGTATATCTGGCTCAATGTAGAGGAAATTTCCTGTATGCACTTTAACTTCTTTGTCTCCTGCACCTATTATACCCTCTCCACTGAGCACAAATATCTCATGCTCCCAAGGATGATGATGCTTGGCAATCTTGGCATTTGGCTCCATTGTAAAAAGGCGCATCGCGTAATTTTTAGCTCCTTGCTCCTCTCTAATTAGCCACTGAATCCAAGTACCTGTGGTCTTTTCCCCTTCCTCGTTCTCCATCTCAACTTTCTTCTTTGGCACATTATCAATATGGGATACATACATCTCACTCACCATTCCCTTATCATCCCAGCGCTTATAAATCTTATCTCCAAAAATAATAAAAATGAGAGGCACATGCAGCCCTATGGAATTCCCAAAGATAGAAACAGCGAAGTACGAGTATCCTGAAACAAGAGAGGTTGTGGAGTATGTTTATCCCGAGTTAACGGCAGTTTGCCCTCAAACTGGCTTACCTGATTATTACATTCTCCGCATCCTATACGAGCCAGATAAAAAATTACCCGAATTAAAATCATTAAAAATGTACCTTATAGCTTATCGCAACTTTGGAATTTGGCACGAGCATCTTGCAAATAAAATTTTAGAGGATTTTAAAGCTGCTGTAGAGCCAAGATGGGTTTATTTGGAATTGTATGTGAATAATCGTGGTGGGATATATACAACGGTTAGAAGATTTTGGAGCAGGGAAAAAGGGGATAGCATAGAGAAGGCAATAGAGAATGCAAAAATGCACCCTCATCTAAAATTCTAAAAATTTTTATTCTTTCTCTCCTCTTTACTTCTGTGGAAAGATTCAAAAATATATGCAGGGCTTTGCAATCCACGAGTTCTAAAAACAGAAAAGTGGAAATTTTAAGAGAGGCAATGAAGAGTATGGGAAAGGATGAGAAAAAAGCTCTCGCTTATCTTTTACTTTCAAAAATTGATGGTTACACTTTGGGCGTGGTAAAAGAGGCAATAGGTGATTTTACAAAATATTATAAGGGAGATACATACGAGGCAGTTATGGAGCATCTTTCAAAAAGGAAGTACAGGCAAAAAAGATTAATAGATTCGCACTTGGATATTGTGCATGTTGTTTCAAGCTTGCTCAATGCAACCAAGGATACTCGTTCTTCGGTGTTGCGGGGAATAGTATCTATCTTGGATGCAGAAACTTCATCATTTCTCATTGCATCATTATTGAAGGACCTTCAAGTAGGTGTTGGGGAAGGTCTATTCTTAGAAGCCCTAGCTAAGAGTGAGGGAAAGAGATACGAGGATTTGCAAAATACCCTCTACACCTCTGGCTGGGACGCCCTGTTTGAAGATAAATATGCAGAATTCAAGCCGGGCATGCCATTTAGACCCATGCTTGCAGAAAAGGCCTTGAGCTTTGAAGAAATAATAAAAGAGGGAAATTTTTGGGTTGAGCCAAAATTGGATGGCGTTAGAGTCCTCGTTCATAAAAATGCTAATGGGATACGAATATTTTCAAGGAGGGGGAAAGACATAACCTCACAGTTTCCAGAAATAGTGGAGTATGCGTCAAAAATTGATGGTAATTTTATTCTTGATGGAGAAGTTATAGCCTTCAAAGATGGAAAAATATTGCCATTTCAAAGCATAATGAGAAGGTTTGCAGAAAGGAAGAATGTTGCAGTGGATTTCTACTTCTTTGAGATACCCTATTTCAATGGGGATTTAAGAGATAAAGAATATACCGAGAGGAGAGAGATATTGGAAAAGATTACAAATAAAGCACTCCCAAGGGTAGAGATAAAGAATGCAGATAAATTAAAAGAGAGCTTTGAGAAATTCATAGAGGAAGGATATGAAGGGCTCGTATGCAAAAAGGGAGGTGGAAGATACAGAGTTGGAAAAAGAACAAAAGAGTGGCTGAAATACAAGAGAACTTATGAGGTTGATGCCGTCATTGTTGCGGCAGAATGGGGACATGGGAAAAGAAGGAATTGGCTCTCAGATTATCATCTAGCACTATGGAAAGATGGAAAATTAGTGGAAGTGGGCAAAACATTCAAAGGCCTTACAAATAAGGAGATGGATGAGTTAACAAAGATTCTGCTGAATCTGAAAATAGGAGAGATTAATGGAGGAATAATCGTAAAGCCAAAAATTGTGGTAGAAGTGGAGTTTGAAGATGTCCAAATATCACCCAAATATGAGAAGTACACATTGAGGTTTGCAAGGATAAAAAGAATTAGAGAGGATAAATCTCCAGAGGATGCTGGAAAAATAGAAGAATTAGAGAGGGTATTCAAACATCTTCATGGAAGTTTCTGAACATCCAATTCATCTGCAATGGCATTCATCTCTTCCAGAACTTTCTTGTATATGGGCACACCTAGCTTCTCTCTAGCCTCATAAGTTAAGAAGCCTTTCTCTCCATGTACCCATATGCGCTCAAACTTTGGATGCTTTTTAGCATTCTTTAATTCTTCCATAAATTTCTTCATATTCTTCTTGAATTCTCCCTTATCTCCAAAGGCGCCTGGGTCTATGGCCATAAAGAAGTGTCCCACATCGCTATGCTTATCACTGGTGCCTCCAACATGCTTGCTCCATGTTGCTCCATTCAATATTCCGGCTAGAATATCCACAACTGCACTCAACCCATAACCCTTATGACCTCCGCTTATCTCACCGAGGCCTCCAAGGGGCAAAATAGTTCCCTTTGGGCTTAGAATCTCATTTGGATCATGAATTATCTCTCCTGTTTCCGTGCTTATCGCCCAATCACCCGGCACAGGTTTATTCTTTCGCCTATACACTTCTATCTTCCCACTTGGCACCACACTTGTAGCCATATCAAGCAAGAATGGCTTACTACCTTCTACAGGAGCAGCTACTGATATTGGGCTTGTACCCATAAATTTCTCCATGGCTCCAGTATGGGCAACCAACGGGCGAGATGTTGTCATACTCACCCCCACAAGATCTTCCCTTGCTGCCATATAGGAATAATAGCCGGCTATACCATAATGATTGCTATTTCTAACACCAACTATACCCACACCCACTTTCTTTGCTTTTTCAATGGCCATTCTCATTCCCTTGTAGCCCGCAACCTGACCTAAAGCTTCATCTCCATCAAGCACTGCAAAAACAGGACTCTCCTTTACAACTTTTATGTTGGGGTGCACATTCACAGCACCCGCTTTGATTCCATCTACATAACGCTTCAATCTTTGAACTCCATGGCTCTCAATACCACGCATATCAGCCATAATTAGATTATCTGCCACAATCTTTGCATCTTCCTCTGGCACATCCAAGCGCTTGAAAATATCTACAACGAAGTTAAAAAGCTTCTCTCTAGGTACTCTCACATAATTCTCATCAACCACAGTTTTCTCAAACATAATGGGAAATAGGAGAACCAATATATACGAATTTCCATCGTCAAAATATGTTCAATAATCCAAGTGAAGCTATGAGCACAATTACTCCTGCAATTAATACACCTACGAATATTGAGAGCATTGATTTTTTAATGTCAAATTTGAAAAGATAAGCAATTAAACTTCCAGCCCAAGCCCCTGTGCCAGGAAGAGGAATGGCTACGAATAAAATTAAGGCAAGGTATTCCCATCGCCGCACTTTTTCATCTGCCTTTTTATATGTTCTTTCAAAGAGCCAATCTAACATATTTGATATCTTTTCACTTTTTCGCAAATATTTTTCAATTGATTCTGCAAATAAAAGAATGAAAGGCACAGGCAAAATGTTTCCAATAATCGCTACAATAAATACTAAAATTGGAGATAAGCCCCAGTATATGCCCAAGGGTATTGCTCCCCTCAGTTCAGCTATGGGTAGCATGGAAATTAGGAAGAGATACAAATATTCAATCATCTTCGCACCAGCGAGGGATAGAAGTACTTTTTATTCTTTCTCTTCTTTTCTTCATCCCAATCTGCGAGTATTCTAACCGCTTTGTTTGCCACCTTAGCTAATGGCTCTTGAGATACGACTTCAAATTCACCCTTTATACGATTGGCAAATACAACTGCAATGCTTCCAGCTCTCAATCCGTAAATGTTAGAAACTGTGAAAATTGCTGCCGCCTCCATCTCAAAATTAAGCACATTGGCTCTTCTCAAATCATCCAAAATTCTTCGCGAAAAGGATTGCTCATAATCCCTAAATCCCGGCCTTCCTTGACCTAAATAGAAAGAATCGGTGCTTGCAGTTATGCCCACATGGTAATTCATTCCCTCATTCTCAGCTGCTTCAATCAATGCCAAAAGCACTTCATAATTGGCAGAGGCAGGATACTCTACCCGAACATATTCCTTGCTAGTGCCTTCAAGGCGCACTGCAGCACTGCTTATAATCAAATCTCCAATCTCAATGTTTTCTTGTATTGCACCTGTAGAGCCAACGCGAATAAATGTATCCGCTCCAATTCTTGCAAGCTCTTCCAAGGCAATTATTGCAGATGGGGCTCCTATGCCCGTACTAGTTGCAGATATTCCAACACCCTTATATTTCCCCGTATGTGTCTTAAATTCACGATGGTAAGCTATTTCTCTCCTCTCATCCCAAAAGGAAGAGAGCACATCTACCCTTGCAGGATCTCCGGGCATGAGAACATACCTTGCCACATCACCGGGCTTACAAGCTATGTGGTACTGCATTCCATGCTCATCCTGTGGATTCTCCGAGGAAATATGCATACTTGGTATAAGTTTTGCCTCTACAAATATTTTTCAACAAAAGTTTTAATCAAGATGCACATGCGGTACTATGGCAAAGGTAACTATGAGGCATATTGAGGGAATGCGGTTTATAGGAGAGACGGAAAGGCATTCAATAATCCTAGAATCAGATTACTTAGGGGAGCAGAAAGCACCTGCACCCATGGAAGCTCTATTGATGAGCTTAGGCGGCTGCACAGGCATGGATGTTGTTGCAATTTTACGCAAGATGAGAAACGAGCCAAGAAAGTTTGAAATTAAAATTGAGGGTGAAACGGCTCAAGAGCATCCGAAGGTATATACGAAGGTGCATCTAAAATACATATTCTGGGGAGTTGATTACGAGAAGGCAAAGAAGGCGGTGGAGCTATCACAAACTCGTTATTGTCCAGTTTCCGCAACCCTGAGAAGAGGAGGAACTGAGGTAACTTATGAAATCATCATAAAAGATTAATTCATAAGCTGCAAAAGAGCACTAGCTAATGCTATCTTGGCATCTCCCTGCGCGTAGAGGAAAGCTCTAGCCATCAGTGTTAGCATAGTATCATTGTGCTCCGGGGAGCATTCCATACCTAAACTCATTGTTTCAGCCATCATATTTCTCCCTTTGCAATTTTATCTTAAATACAATTCCTTATGAAAATCTCGGAAGATTTTTACATTTGAAAATCAAAAATTATAAAAACCCCTCAGCCCGCCCGTCTCTCATCAATGTCAGCTAAGGCTGAATTCATCACAGGGGCAAATGAATATTGCATAGGAAGTAATTAACTTTGTCCTTGCATCAAATTTTTATACAATATAGATGATATCATTTTGAATGAGTCAGTTGCCAAGGGAACTAAAAAAAGGGCTTATCGAACTAAGCATCTTGGGTATATTATCCAGAGGTAGAAAATATGGGTTAGAGATAATAAAGGAGCTTGATTCCCTTTCCAATGGATTTTTAAAAATAAAGGAAGGTACTTTGTATCCTGCCCTGCACAGAATGGAGGCAAGGGGCTTGGTTGAAAGTGAGTGGGTGCTTGTAGAAAGTGGAATACCGAGGAAATACTACAAATTGACGGAGGAAGGGAGAGAAAAGTACGAAGAGGGAAAGAAAATTTGGAAGGTTATGGTGGAGAGTATGAATAATATACTTGGTGAGAACGATGAATAAGGATGAATATTTAAGGAGAATTCGCCGAGCATTATGGACTATAGAGAAAAGGAGAAGAGAAGAAATTGTAAAAGAGCTAGATTCTGAAATATCTGAGAGATTGAGAAATGGAGAGAATATTGAAAATATATTGAAAGACATGCCAGAGCCAAAGGATTTGAAGAAGGAATACAAGAATCTTTACGGACTCTCCCTCTCTGCAAAATTCTTAATCGTGCTCATACCAGCAATAATTTCCATCTTCACTCTTTCCGTCATACCTTTCACCTCGCTCCTATTTTACGGAGCTCCTGCACTTCTAATATTATTGGCAATACTTCTATTTTACATCTCCTCCAATTTTGGAATGAAAATAGGATTCGTAGCATCCACAATTTCTGCAATACTTAGGTTCTCTCTAATTTATGCTACCTCATTCTCAGTGGCTCTTCAACAAGGAACTCTGCTAATGGAAGGTATAACTTCAATAATAATACTAATAATCCCACTCTTTGGAAAAAAGAAAAAATAAAATTATTTTTTAATTCTGTAAATTGCAAAGGCAACTAGGACTATGACAACCGCCGCTATTCCTATTATGGATAATCCCATGGATGGCACAACCAAGTTTCCAAAGGATATGTAGAATTCATTAACTTCTATGGATGGATCTTGGAATATGCTGCTTCCAACAGGATATATTAGCGCACCTTTTAGCACCGTTAATGCAAATACCCTGTGGTCATACCATCTCACTATTCTCTCTCCTCCAACGATCTGGTAATATGCCTGCCTTGTTTGATTATCCACAGTAACATTTGACTCCCAGCGGAACTTTCCTATTCTCTGCCAATTTCCAACTTCTGTGAATACTATCCTACCACTATGCCTGAAAAGCATTCTTCTGTGGGGCAATGTGTTATTTCCATAGCTTCTATTTCCAACATTCGCCCTTGAGCCACCGTATCTCTTGGCTATCATATGTATAACCTTATCATTTCCAGCTACACCCCAGAATATGTTGTTTGCCACTACAATTTTTGATGTGTTATCGTTGTAATCCCATCCATCTATCTCCTTATCGTACTTTATTTGAAAGCTCACTACCTCGCCTGTGTAATTTTTCCTACCATCAAGGGATAGCCCTCTTCCGGGTCTATAGCTGTACCAAGGAAAGCCCTTTATAGTTTTGTTTTCCATCTGCACAGTTATGTGAAAGTGCAGCGCTATTTTATTCACAACTCCATCTCCTAAGCTGGCATTATCAAAGACCTTTGTGTATGGGACATTGTTCATATAGAGGGTGAAATCTATCCTTGTTTCATTGGAGGATATGTTTGTTATCTTTAATCCATCCATATTCCAAGAGTCATTCAATGCTACGAATTTAACAACGCTTCTATTATTATCTATATTTTTCACTTCTGCAATATAATTGAATGCCTGCCCTACGAAGGCATGGTACCTCAATATCTTTTTGTCCTTGAGCGTTCCATCCTTGTTGTAAATCTTAAGTCCTCCCGCATAC
>WAPW01000097.1 GCA_015520565.1 Candidatus Aciduliprofundum sp.
GAGTGGGTAAGTAGATTGAAGAGGGTGAATATTGATGAGGGAAGGATTGCCAGATTGAAATTTTGCATGAACATTCTTTACAATCTATCCTTTCGCTTAAAATTGCCTGATGACCCCGCTTATGCTGTTGATATAAGAATTGGAGAAATTGATAGCGTGATGAAACATCCCAAAGCGGATAAATTGAAGATTTGCAATGTTAATGTTGGTAGAGTTATAACAGTGGTAACAAATATCCAAAATGTGAAAGAGGGAGAGAAATTGCCAGTGGCACTACTTCCTCCTGCAGAGTTTTTTGGAATTGTGAGCGAAGGTATGTTTCTCTCTCATAACCTTAAAGAAGGTGCTCCGGGAGAATTGCCAAAGTTGAATGAGGAGGAATTGAATAATGCTCGTAAAGAAGTTTTAAAACATCTTAAATGATTTCATACCCTTTATTTTCAAGGGCATGGATAAATGCCTCCTTGCTATTACCGGTACCTCGTACCATCCTTCTTTTATTTCTCTCTCTAAAATTTTGAATTCTGCTGCCTCCTCTGGAAGTTTTATTCCGCATCTTCTGCATCTGTATCCTTTACCCTTCCCTATGCTCTCCATCCTTCTTCCGCATTTTGGGCATCTTGGATTTGCCACTTTAACCTTTACCTCTGCTAATCTCCTAATCCTTATTTTCTCAATATTGATTGTTCTTGGCTCATCCCTAACGCTACCATAAACTTCCACCTCATCCCCCACTCTCAATTTTTCTATTATATTCCTAAAATTCTTTGTTGGTTCGTAAGCAGCACAATCAATTTTTCCTGTGGAATCTTCAATTTTGAATATTGTATGGCCACCTTCAATTCTTCTTGCCTCTTCCACAATTTTTCCTCGTAAGATGACATTTTGATAAGGTTTCACATTTTTAATTTTCCTTTTTACAAGGTGCTCATCAGTGCCTTGATTTGTCAAGAATATAAACCAAGCATTGTAAGGAGTGCTTTTTACCATATCCTTCGCTCTTATCAATTCCTCTGGATGCAGTCCCCTTATTCCGAAAAGTACAGGGGTCTTTGAATGAGGAGATATGGCAATATAATTATTTTCATAATCGTAGTTGTCAAAAGTATACTTTGTTTTTTTATCCATATCAATCACTGAATTTTTATCAATATACCTTTCCTCCTCCCATTTATTCTCTGGCAAATATGTTAAAAGTTCATATGTAAATTTCTTAGCTCTCCAAGCTATGGCTGCTGAGGCACCAATTATTCCCCTTCCATTTTTAAATTTGAAAAATTTTGCATCATTCTCTTCTAATAATCTCTCAACGAGAGCAATATCCACAACATCCCTAACCGCTTTCCAGTATAGCCATTCTGGAAGCTTTCTCTTGGAAGTAACTATTCCTGGATTGGTTGTTGAATCCTCCAAGACAAAATAATTTTTTAAGAGTGGAATTATGTCATTTAAATCAATATTAACATCCTTCCCGTACCTGAAAGCATAAATTTTCTCCCCCTCTATCTCTCCCACAACCTTCTTCTCCCCATATCCCTTGCCAACTCTTATGCACACAGCTCCATTTCCCCTTGTTTTCCAAGGTATGTTTGGATTTAGCCGCACTAATCTTGGCGGACCTATTAAATCTACCCCCAAATCTTTCAATTTCTCAACTAGCACTTTTACAAGGTATGTGGTGCACATTCCTCTGCGAGAATCGGTATCGTCAATTCCAATATACACGCTCTTAAATTTCCCTCGCATATTTGGATTTATCGTTAAAAAGCTTTATATATGAAAACCCATTAAACCAAATCTGGTGGGTTTTATGGAGTACACAAGGTTTGAAAAGGCGCGCATAATCGGCGCACGAGCATTGCAGATATCCATGGGCGCTCCTGTTCTTATTCATCTTCCTGAGGATATAGTGGATCCTTTAGATATAGCCATGTACGAATTTGAAAAGGGTGTTATACCCATAACTGTGAAGAGGGCTAAATAACGAAATCTTCACCATTTTTTGGCATAATGACTTCAAATCCCCTATCTTTTAAATCTTTTGCAAGGGCTTCTCTATTATCCCCATGCATTAATATTATCTTCTCTGGAGAGCATTTTTCTGCAAACTCAATCAGCTCAGAATGTCCTGCATGCGCAGAGAAATCAAAGAAATCTATCTCCATATCAATTTTTTCCTTTACTCCATATAACTCAAGTATGCCCTCATCCATGAGCAATCTCCCATTTGTCCCTTCAACTTGATAGCCAGTGAGCAATATTCCACTCTTTGGATCGTTCTTTAAATGATTTATGTAATGTAGCACAGGACCTCCTTCAAGCATTCCTCCAGTGGCTACGATTACTTCTCCCTTCAGGGCTTTTCTCCTATCGCTTCTCCTTCTTACTATGTGCATCTTGTTTCTCGCCTTCTTCAATTTCTTTGCAGATCTCAGATACTGTGGATTTTGCAAGAATAAATTTGTAACGAATCTTCCCATGCCATCAACCCATACTTCAAAATCGGTCTTTGCAAGTATGAGCATAATCTCTTGGGTACGACCCACTGCGAAGGCAGGCACTATGGCCTTGCCTCCATTGTCCACTATTTCTTCAATTTTTGCCAAGAAGTTCTTCTCAACTTCATCGCGGGAAGGATGCTCTCTTCCAGCGTAAGTGCTTTCCATTATGAGTACATTCGTCTTTACGGGCTTTGTGCCCCACACGAGATGTGTGTTAACAGTTTGAATATCTCCTGTGAATAGTATCTTTTTCTCGTCTCTAATTTCATACATTGCACTTCCCGGTATGTGTCCTGCACTGTGAGGTATGATATCCAATGAGCCAAGCTCTATCGTTTTTCCGTAATCAACATCTATGAGCCCATCCACTGTGCTCTCTACCTCCTCCTTCGTATATGGTATTGGAAATCCCTCAATATTTGCAACTTTGATCGTGTCGTTTAGCATTAAGGGTAGAACTGAATTTGTTGGGGGTGTTGCATATATATTTGCCTCATATTCCATAGCTATTCTTGGAATCATCCCCGAGTGGTCTAAGTGCACATGCGTTAAGAATAAAGAATCAACTGGAGGAGCATGCATTGGATAGGCAGGTGGCTTTGAAGGAGTTAGTCCATAATCAAAAAGGAGCCGTAACTCACCTATTTGCATATACAATCCGAGGCTTCCAACCTCTTCCGCGCCACCTAAGAATTTTGCGTTAATCATCTGCACCCTCTTGCTTACTCCATCACCTATTTAAAGTTTCTTATCCTCTCCTTTGCATAGTTTTATAAAGTGCCTAACTCCCTCTATGGGTCCCTTTGCTAAAAGTATATCTCCTGGTAATATTTTAGTGTTCTCAGTGGGCCCAAATATCCATTTTTTACCTCTCTTTATTGCTATAACCCACATACCTGTCTCACTTGCGAGATTCAATTCTCCTAGGGTCTTATTTGCCAAAATGCTATTTTCCCTCACTTTTGCCCTTGTGATTGTAACATCACTCTCTTTTATGCTCTCCCTAATGACTGGATGTGGCTCAATGCCACGAAGTACAACATCCGCTATTTGTACGGCTGAATCTGATATTGCTTCAATGCTTGTGGCAAGACGTATTAAAATCAAAGCGGGATATGGATTTTTTTCTTCAATTGCCTCCCTTATGGCTTGTTCTTCAAGCTGGTAATACCTTTCATCAATTTTCTCCTCTAAGTACTTCACCTCCTCTGCAATTTCCTTATTGTTGAATATCAATGCAGAATAGGCCAAATCAACCATCAATTCGGATATATTCTTCATCTCAATTATCATCTCGCCTAGTCCCAACTCTCCTCACCCCTTGCCACTCTGTCTAAGAATTCATAGCCATCCTCCGTGCCCCTTATTATTAGCAAGTCATCCGCCTTTATCCTAACATGGTCCTCAGGATCGTAAATCCAATTGCGTCCACGCTTTATTGCTATAACCCTCACACCACTCTCTGCCTCAATATTTAACTCTCCAAGTGTTCTATTTACTATGCTTGAATTTGGATAAACTCTCACAACATGTATCTTCTCGTCCGCCTTCATAAACAAGCTTGGCAAGAAAGGTCTCGCAGTTATGTCTAGATCAAGAAGATACGCTATATCGGCAGCTGCATTCGCCAGATTATTGGAAGAATCAGCCATCTGCAATATTCCTGCTAGTTGCTCCGCTTCATCGGGAGTATTTGCAGCAAGCATACTAACTATTCTTATCTTGTAAGTTAACTCGTTTATTTCTTTTTCCAATTTTTCCACTTCCTTTGCGAGGTCCTCGCTATCTAGAATTATGGCAGAATAAGCTAAATCTACAATTAACTCTGATTTTTCTTTGATTTCCACGAGCAAATCTTTAACATTTTCCATTAAGGATGCGTAGAAAATTAAAAGATATAATGTTTTCGCATTACTCTTGCCTTATGTAATAATTCTCTCCCCTAATTTCTATGTTCCATCCATTTAAGATAGCTTCAACTATTTTTTTCCTTCCACTCTTTAAATCGTTCCACAGGGTTTTGCGGGAAACGCCCATTCTAGCGGCTGCCTCCTCCTGAGTTAGCCCCTCCACATCCACCAAGCGCAAGGCCTCTAATTCGGAATATGTGAGAATAACACTCTTGATGTAAGGACTTCCAATTGGAGCGTAGCTATTGACGGGGGGCACATAGGAGATCCACCTTGGACCCCTGCGCCTTCCCCTTCTCCTTCCGTATCCTCTCATTAATTACACAAATGCGATTTAATATTTATGCATTTTGCAAAAATAGAATGTGCGTGAATATGCAAAAATTATCTAAGTGAGTAAAAATTTATATGCTCAAATAATATACACTTTTAGGAAGGGTGATGGCAATGATAGCATATATTGCACTTGGCATAGGACTTGTGTCTCTCTTAATAGCCTTCTTCTTCGCATTGTATGTGCGAAAGCAGGATGAGGGAAGCGGAAAGATGGTGGAAATCTCAGGGTACATAAGAAGGGGAGCAATGACATTTCTTAACAGGGAATACAGGTATTTAACGGTGTATATAATAGTTGTGGCAGTTTTCTTATATCTTTTAAGTTTCATTAAAAACGGAGGGATTAGTCCTTATACAGCGATTGCCTTTGTGGTTGGTGCAATATTCTCAGCGCTCTCAGGCAACATAGGGATGCGAATAGCCACATTGGCTAATGTTCGTACTGCAAAAGCTGTAGAAAAGGATATGCATTCTGGTTTAAAAGTAGCTTTTTCTTCAGGTGCAGTTATGGGCTTAACTGTTGTTGGCCTCGGTTTATTTGGTGTGAGCTCAATGTACCTATTATTCAATAATCTTGACCCTCATGGATTATCCAACATACTCTTTGGATTTGGCTTTGGAGCTAGCTCTATTGCATTGTTTGCAAGAGTTGGAGGTGGAATATACACCAAGGCGGCAGATGTAGGTGCAGATCTTGTGGGTAAGATAGAAGCAGGAATACCTGAGGATGATCCTAGGAACCCTGCTGTCATTGCGGATAATGTGGGTGATAATGTTGGTGATGTTGCAGGAATGGGTGCAGATTTATTTGAGAGCTATGTAGATTCTATAATCTCTGCAATAGCCATTGGCGTTCTATTCTCCGCCTTGAATACCGCCTTAGTTTATTTACCCCTTCTCCTAGCAGCCATAGGAATTGTCTCCTCTTTCATAGGTGTGGGAGTTGTTGTTTTAATGCGTAATAAAGATCCTTCAAAGGCTATGAACACAGGTGTTATAGTAAGTGCTATCATTATGATTTTACTCTCATTCGTGGTTATGTTCTTAAATGGAGATTACAAGTTTGAAAGCTTAAACAAGGTTGTGCCTTGGTACAATATGTTCGTTGCACTTCTCGGCGGATTAATAGCAGGTATAGTTATTGGATTCTCCACAGAGTACTATACTTCTGATAAATATAAGCCCACGAAGGATATAGCAAAGGCAAGCACCACAGGCGCTGGTACAAATCTCATAACAGGAATGTCTGTGGGTATGCTTAGTACGGTTATTCCTGTCATTTCTATATCTGTTGCTATAATAATTGCTTATTTCTTGGCTGATCTCTATGGGATTGCCATAGCTGCAGTGGGTATGCTTAGCACCTTAGGTATGACTTTGAGTATGGATACCTATGGCCCCGTTGCGGATAACGCTGCCGGCATAGCTGAAATGGCAAATCTTGGAGAAGATGTAAGGGAGAGAGCGGAGGAGCTTGATGCGGTAGGAAATACCACTGCAGCCATAGGCAAGGGATTTGCCATAGGTTCTGCCGCCTTAACAGCCTTAGCCCTCTTTGCCACATACAATCAAACTCTCTCAGATCTTGGAGAGAAAATAGTTATTAATCTGGCGGACCCATCAGTTATGGTAGGTATTTTCATAGGTGCCCTTATGCCATTTTTGTTCTCAGCTCTTGCCCTAAAAGCCGTTGGCCATGCTGCAAGCAATATGGTTGAAGAGGTACGTAGGCAATTTAGGGAGATTCCCGGAATCATGGAAGGTAAAGCTAGGCCCGAGTATGAAAGATGTGTTGATATATCAACAAGAGCAGCTATAAAAAAGATGGTACTCCCAACACTCCTTGCAATAATAGTCCCCATAATTGTTGGTATAATCCCAGGATTGGGTCCAAAGGCGGTTGGAGGACTTCTAGCGGGCTCTATTGCATCTGGATTCTTGCTTGCCATATATATGGCTAATGCAGGCGGTGCTTGGGACAATGCAAAGAAATACATTGAAAAGGGTAACTTCGGAGGTAAGGGAAGCGAAGCACACAAGGCAGCAGTGGTTGGGGATACTGTTGGAGACCCCCTCAAGGATACAGCTGGGCCTTCTTTGAACATACTTATCAAATTGATGAGCATAGTGTCTCTCCTTCTAGCTCCACTCTTTGTGCTGATTTTGAATCTGTGATAACTTTTTATACCTTTTTTTAATATGCTCTATGGGAATATGAAAAAGCTTGTAATCATTGCCTTGCTGGTATTCGTTGTATTGCCTTCGGCTTATGCTCAAGTTTTACCCCCTTCTGGAAGTGCCACTATTAGAGGAGGAGAGCAAGCAACATTGAATTTTTCGGTAATTAATATGAAAAATGAAACGGTATTTTTCACTATAAATTATCAAACTCCAAATGGTTGGAAAATAGATATAATACCAAATAGCGGAGTTATAAGCCCTATGAGCTCTAAATTAGTTACCATCAAAATATATGCTCCTAAGAGCTATGGTGTGAAAGAATTTAAAATTCCTGTAAAAGTAACTCTTTACGATGAGAACGGAAAAATAGGAGAATATTCTTATACCCTTCACATATCCTATCTCTCCACACCCTATTACATATTTGACATTCCTTGGCCTGAAAGCTGGGGATATTGGGCTACTTTTCTCAATGTTATAATAACTTGGATATTTATAACAATTATCCTTTACATTGTGTTTCCTTATATAAAAAAGATAACCCAGATAACAAAGACAAGGGTGGATGATGTATTGGTTGATATTCTTCATAAGCCAGTGACATTTTGGGTTATAATTTACGGCATAACAACAGCGGTGCTTACTATACCACCTTTATCATGGACTTTCTCCACCATAATTGAGATTTACAATATAATTGTAGTCATAATAGTTACTTGGATATCCTACAAAATTTTCAAAGATATCATAATTTACTATCTCTTTCACCTTTCAAGAACAAGGAAAGGGGATTTGGAGAATGTTCTGATACCTATTCTTGAGAAATTGGGAGTGGTTACTATCGGTTCTCTTGGTGGTTTAATGGTTCTTCAAGTGATGGGTGTGAATGTTGGAGTTCTTCTCGCTAGCGTGGGTATTGCTGGTGTGATTCTTGGCCTTGCAGCTCAGCAGACCTTGGGCAATTTCTTCTCAGGATTGCATATCTTGGTGGATAAGGCATTTAGGATAGGAGATATAATAATGCTTGAAAACGATGATGGAGTTTACAAAGTTTTAGATGTGGGACTTAGAAGCACTAGGTTATACGAGCTATTCTCCAATACTGTTGTTTTCATACCAAACAGCAAGCTTGCAAATACAAATATCATTAATTTTAACAGGCCAAATAATAAGATGAAAATAAGGATAGATGTTAGTGTATCCTATGGAAGCGATGTTGAGAAGGTTATAAAAACTTTAAAAGAAATAGCTCTCTCACATCCCAAAGTTCTAAGGGGTGGAAAATATGAGCCCAGCGTAATATTCCGTGAGTTTGGCTCTTCAAGCTTAAACTTCTCTCTATATATTTGGATTGATGATGTTATGGAGCAATGGGAGGTTCCAAGTGAGATAAGGGAGAGGATAGTTGAGGTGTTTAGGGAAAGAGGTATAGAGATACCATTCCCACAATTAGATGTTCATATCAAACCTCTCCGGCCCGGAAATCAACAAGCATAAATAATTGTACTTTCATTCACCATCATGCCTGTTATTCTCCTTGTAGGTATGCCTGGTGCGGGGAAAGAGGAATTTGTTAAGGTTGCAAAAGAGGAGGGATATGAAATAGTTAGGATGGGTGATGTTGTCCGTGATTATGTTCTTTCTTTAGGTTTAGAGCTCAAGGATGAGATAGTGGGGAAAATTGCCTCGCAGGAGAGGGAGAAGTATGGGATAGACATATGGGCAAAGAGGACATTAGAGAGGGTGAGGAGTAAAGAGAGGACTTTAATAGATGGGGTTAGATGTTTGGAAGAAGTTGAGGTCTTTAAGAATGCTTTGGGTGAGAATGCTAAACTTGTGGGCATATTTGCACCGAGAAAAGTTAGGTTTGAAAGGATATTAAATAGGGGCAGAGAGGATGATGTTCATAGCTGGGATGAATTTGTTGCAAGGGAGATGAGAGAGCTTAAATGGGGTCTCGGCAATGTGTTTGCCTTGTCAGATTATATGCTTCTTAATACATCCACCTTAGAGGATTTTAGGGAAAATGTCAGGAACTTCCTTATCGCTCTTGAGAAAGAGGAGAATAGCTCTTGAGGATATTTTTATTATTTTATCCCCTTTGAGGGCTGTCTTCAGCACGCTTCCAGGAGGGGCTACAAATGGGAACTCACCCCATATATAATCCACCTTTCCTTCTTCCATGATCTTCCCATCAAAATTTTTTAATTCTCCCTTCAACTCATATAATTCTCCATTCTTCAAAAGATACCATTTTTTGTTGTTTTTATCATATTTATAATGCTCCTCGTAATCTCCAAATCTTATATAGCCGGGGGAATTTACTTTGCTAAAATAATACCAGCCATTCTCTTTGGGCACCCTATAGAATTTTTTATCTTTTGCATTCACTATGAGAAGAGAGCCACAGTATGGGCAAGTGAGCATTTTTGCATAGCTCTTGTCTCCAAGCTCCGCATAGCAGGTTGGGCATTGCCAAGGTAATCTCATATTTTCACCTCCATAATTTTTTCCATCATCCTTATCGCCCGTAAGTTCTCCTTTACATCATGTACCCTGATTATTGAAGCTCCTTTAAGCGAGGCAATTACATCGCTTGCAATCGTACTCTCTAATCTCTCTTCAACAGGCAAATCAAGTAATTTGCCCATATAACTCTTTCTGGATGCACCTATCAAAATTGGAAAACCAAGTGATTTGAAAGAATCTAAATATTTCAAGATTCTCAAATTATCCTCAACTCTCTTTCCAAATCCTATTCCTGGGTCTATAATTATCTTCTCCTCTTTTATTCCTTTTTTCAAGGCGAATTCTATTCTTTTTCTCAAGAATTTTGCTATCTCTCCTATTGTATCCTCATAGCTTGGGTTTAACTGCATATTCTTTGGCTCACCCTTCATATGCATTATTACTATGGCCGCATCATAATCCCTCACTATTTCTGCCATACCCTCTTTTCTCAACCCGTAAATGTCATTTACCATACTCACTCCTCTTTTCAATGCCTCCTCTGCTACTCTTGGCTTGTAAGTGTCTATTGAAATTGGAATTTTTAAATCTTGCAATTCTTCTATTACGGGAAGAACTCTCTTCATTTCCTCCTCCTCGCTCACTGGCTCTGAAAATGGACGAGATGATTCTCCACCAATATCAATTATATCTGCTCCCTCTTTAACCATCTCCCTTGCCCTCTCCACCGCCTTCTCCACGCTTAAATATTTTCCTCCATCAGAGAATGAATCTGGTGTAACATTTAGTATGCCCATTATCTTTACATGTGGGATTTTTATTTTGTGCTCTCTTGCCTCTATCACAAATTCCCTTTTTGAATAATTCTCAATTGCCTCCTCCATTTCACTTGCCATATCCTTGCCTTTGAAGGGCTGCCTCTTCATCTTCTCTATCAGTATTTCAAATTGCCGTAAAGTGCCGAACAATATTGCATCTGTGCTTTCGCATTTTAATGCTGCGGTGCACCATGGCAAGGCGCATTCCATTCCAGCAGCCAAAGCTTCTTGCTTTAGAAGAATTGCACCTTTGAGCGGTAAATTTTCAATCCTTAAAACTATGAAATTTCCTTTTTTTCCCATAATATTAATTCCATCCTCACTCACGCCTATCTTCCTCATAAAATGCTCTAAGTCATAGGAGTTGCTATGAAACACAAGAGTGTTGAACATAGGGGAAAATAAGTTTAAAAATAAAAAAGATTTGGAAAAATTATAACCAGTAGAGCCAGACGAAGTATATTGCAAATATTATTGCAAGTACATACATCAAAGGTGTTATTTCTTTGAATCTCCTAGTTGCCATCTTTGTTATTACATATGCAATTATCCCTGCACCTATTCCATTGGATATGCTGTATGTGAAAGGCATGACAATGAGGGTTATGAAAGCTGGGATATATTCTGTGTAATCCTCAAAATTAATTCCCTTCATATTTGAGAGCATAAATAGACCAACGAGAATTAAAGCTGGAGCTGTGGCAGCAGAAGGAACTAGCATAACTATGGGTGTTATGAATAGACCTATGGTAAAAAGGAGAGAGACCACAATGCTCGTTAATCCAGTTCTTCCTCCTTCTTCAACTCCAGAGGCACTTTCAATATAAGTGGTTACAGTGGAGGTTCCAATAAGTGCTCCAAATGTAGTACCAATGGCATCAGTTAATAGCATCTTTGTTAGTGGTTTTTCTGGAATTTTGCCTTTTTCATCTAAATCGCCTACCTTTGCAGATAATCCAGTAACAGTGCCTAAAGTATCAAAGAAATCTACCATTAGAAATGCAAAGATTACCCCTAGAGCTCCCGCACTTATCAGCCCTTTGAAGTCCATATGAAATGCTATTGGGGCTATTGAAGCTGGTAGAGATACTGGAGAAGATGGCAAAGTAAATCCAGAGGGATAGAGTTGATGAGCAGCCCATGGACTATAGGTTGCCCAGATCACAGCTGCTATGGCAGAGCTAAGAATCCCCCACAATAGAGCACCTTTTATTCTATTGACCAAAAATACTATTGTTATGAATATTCCAAATAGCGCTATGGCAACAGGTGGTAGGTTTATATAGTTCATGGACACAACTACACCAACAGCTTGTCCACTCGGAAGAAGTTTCTCTGCAGAGTATCTAATTATCTGGGCATTGTTTAATCCAATGAATGTAAGGAATAGTCCTATGCCTGCCCCTATTGAGTATTTGAGCGTTATTGGGAATGCATTTGCAACCATAGTTCTGACTTTCGTGGCCGATAATGCTATGAATATTAGACCCTCAATAAATACTGCAGCAAGGGCGACTTGCCATGTATAGTGCATTGCAATTACAACGCTGTATGTAAAATAAGCATTTAAACCCATCCCGGGAGCTAATGCGTATGGCTTCTTTGCATAGATTCCCATTATTGCAGTTGTAACAGCTGCCGATATGACTGTTGTAGTTACTAGAGGAGCAAAGGGCATACCAGTTTGGCTTAAAATTGCAGGATTGACGAATATTATGTATGCCATTGTCATAAATGTTGTAAATCCTGCGATAACTTCCGTTCTTATTGTGGAGCCATGTGCACTAATCTTAAAAAACGAGTCTAGTTTTTCAGACCATGTCATGCATCCACCCAAGCGAATATCGTTCGGATATTTAATTATTTTACCTCAAAGCTTATTTCTAGCAACTCTTTTGCTCTTCCAAATCTCCATTTTCTTATCTCTATTCCCCCTTTTCTCATTCTCTTAGTATGCTCCTTGTTGCATGCATTTACATTTCATCCATAACTACAATTTTTAAAGTTTCTACATTATCTGGAATTGGTAACAAATTCTACATATCATTGCCAAATACTTTTTTGGCCTCATCTCTTGGCAATGTTAAAATTTTTATTGGAACATCTTCCCTTATTTTCTCGTTTGCGAGCTATTCTATCCATTTCATCTCCTCTTGAGAAAGTTTCTTGTCATATTTCATGCTCAATCTTCCATGGGTGCCATTTACATAAACGCTTGCAGTCCATTTGCACCCACAACTTTTACAACTGCACCTTTGAGGATGTGCAATGCAGTATGAGTTCTTATTTCTTCTATATTACAATCCCCAGAAGGGCTTTTCTTTTCTCTTTATCCTTGCAATCTCATCTAAGACCTCTTTATCCTCATAGCTCAAATTCATTTTGAATAGCATTCTGGCATGCTCCTCAGGTATATCCACATAGTATGTCTCACCCGCCTTTACCTGCCTACCCACAGTTACGCCATCTATGGCTATTGCAACCTCTTCGCCCATTATTGCCTCTACCACATTGTTCTCTCCTCTTCTTATGCTCTTTATCCTTCCCACAACCCTGCCATCCTCTCGCAATATCCTTTGGCCTACTCTTATCCTTCCACCTAATACCCTTACTCCCACAATTGCGGGCTTGCTTAAGCGAAATATGTATTCGGGCAGAATTTTGAACTTGCCGGGGAAGGTTATCTCCATCCTCTTCTCTGCTTCCAATTCTCTTTTCTTCTCCTCTGCCCATTCTTTGTAGTCCTCAATGATTTTGTAAACCACATTGTTTGTGAATATTTTTACCTTGCTTGCCTCTTTTTCTGCATCTGGAAGGATTTTTACATTGAATCCTAATATAACGCGATAAAGAGGATTTCCTATTGTTTGGGCATTTACAATATCTCTCTTGCTTATATCTCCTATATCTGCCATTTTTATTGGTATTCCCTCTTGCTTCAGCTCGTATGCTAACGCTTCCAGAGAGCCAAGAGCATCCGCTTTTATTATCACACCCTCTTCTTGTGTTTCTATATTTATCCCTGTCTCTCTCCTCACTCTATTTACTGCCTCTTCAATATTATCATTTGCCACTATAACAGGTGAGCCTGCAAGGGCATTTTCCAAGTTTGGTGCTGCTATTTTTATTCCTGCAGCAGCATGCACTTCATCCACACTTAAGAACCTATCTCTAGGGTCTCTCATCTCGTCAAGGGGCTTTGGCTTTAATATTGCCTTTATCTTGGTTATAATTGGCTCGTCATGGCTACCAACTACGATTGTATCGCCCTTGCGCATTGTGCCAGAGTATAAGATAACATCTATTGTCTTCCCCAGGCCCCTTTCCTCTTTTACCTCTAAAACTGTTCCCTCTCCCGGCCCTTCTTCAGTTTTTAAGTTTTCCTCTAAGAATCTTTGGGCTAGGCCTACCAGTACTAATAGCAAATCTGCTATTCCTATGCCCAATTTTGCGCTCATTGGAATAATTGCGAGGTTTTGAGTAAAATCTGCGATTCTATCGTACCTATCAGAGGAGAATCCGAGCTCGTATAATTTTTCCACAATTTGATAGATTTTCTCATCAACCGCTTGCTGCACCTCTTCTTTTTGCTTTTGAATTGCAAATATGAATGGCTCATCTTTGCAGTTTTTCCAACCGTAAATTAAATCAATCTTATTTGCTGCAATCACAAATGGAGTTTTATATCTTTTGAGAATATTTATTGATTCTACCGTTTGCGGCATAATGCCTTCATTTATATCTATTACCAATACAGCCAAATCCGCAAGGGCTCCGCCCCTAGCCCTTAGGGTTGTAAATGCCTCATGCCCCGGGGTATCTATGAAGAGTAAGCCGGGAACTTTGAATTTTTTATTTATTAGCTTCCCGCAAATATTGTAAATTGCCTCAATTGGTACCTCTGTTGCTCCAATATGCTGAGTAATTGCTCCTGCTTCTCTCCTTGCAACTGATGTGCCGCGTATCTTATCCAAAAGCGTTGTCTTTCCATGATCTACATGGCCGAGAACACTGACGATGGGTTGCCTTATCATATTTTTCCGTATGGCAAGATTATATTAAGATTTGCTTATCTCCTTCATTTTTTTAGGCAATGCATTCCAGCGCCAAGTGCCATCCATAATCTCCCTGTGGGAATAACCCTTTGCCCTTAAAAATCTGTACCATTTTTCAAATAGTTCTGGATGCGTCCTCTTCAAATTATGAAATTCTGAATTTAGCATGGATGGGCACATAAAGCATCCTATGCGCTCGTAGCCCATATCGTACAGGGGATTATGTGGCAAATTTTTCCACTCTAAAAAGAGCCATACATCAAGGGCGAGCCAATTTAAAATTGGATATATAACCCTTAAATTTCCAAGCTTTGATTCTCGGGGTCTTAACATCCTTCCTAAAGATTCGTATTTCCTAGAGCCATCAACTATTGTGCCTTTGAATTTTTTCAAACCTTCTAGTTTCAAATATTTTGTGCACCATCTTCTATCCTTTGTTGGTATTCCAAATTTTTCAACCATATACCAGAAATCCTCTTTTGGCCGAATTTCAATTAACTCAATGCCTAAATAATCTGCAAAGTTGTACGCAAACCTTTCCGTTTCTGGAAACTCCAATCCAGTATTTGCATAAATTGCCTCCTTCACTCCTGCCTTGTATGCAAGGTATAAAGCTGTCTCACTATCTTTTCCACCTGAGAAGGCTACATAATCTACCTTAACCCTTTTTATTCTCTCTATTGCCTCATTTTCAATCTTTCTCAAATATCCTAAATTTGCAGATATTGCATCTTTCATACTGCTCCTTCTTGCAGTTCTAATTTTCCCACAGTAAATATCTTTTATTTTCGTACCTTTTTCTGTTTTAACTGCAACTCCTATGCAATTGCCCGATGAGAAAATTGCCCAATCTCCCTGAATATCTCTATTTATCCTTTTCCCTTTCAAATGCCCCTTGCTCTCAATCTTGAAATCCTCCTCGCTGCTAAGCATATGAAAAAGTGCTGCACCCTTTCCAGTTGGTGTGAATTTCCATCTCCACTTTCTATCCTTTATGTACTCCATAATTCCTATTTTAAAACCATCCACAAATACATCTTTGCGATAATCCAACCCGGGCTGCTTTGAGAGCAAGACCAATCTTTTATTGATGTATTCTCTAACCTCTTTGTAAGGCATAATTCTTGCTAAAATCCTCTTCTCATAAGGAGATGCAGGTCTTATATCTCCAAGCTCGTGAAATTTTAAAGTTCCTCCTCTTCTTCCACATATGCCACATCTATCTCCTCGCAAAGGGACATTGCAATTGAAACAGTAGCCAATTTCCACGGGCAAGCATAATGATTTGCATTATAAACTTTATTGCAAAATAATTACATCTCCTGCAACTACTTTTTTTATTTCTCCATCTTTTTCCACAAGCAAAAATCCTTCGGGAGTTAAATCTTTAGCCAATCCTACGAAGCTCTCATTATCAACAATTTTAACCTTCTTGCCCAATGTGCAATTATAATCTTTCCAATCTTCTATTATTTCCTCTTTTCCCTTTTTAATTTCATCTTCAAGCATATCTAAGAGCAAGGGAAGTAGCTCATCTCTTGATAGTTGCGGTATATTTATTGCGATATTTTCTATCTCTTCTGGAATATCATTTTGAAGATTTATGCCCATTCCAAGAAGGATGTAACCTTTATAGTGCTCTCCAATTACACCTGCAAGCTTTTTGCCTTTGTAAATTACATCATTGGGCCATTTTAAGCATACTTTGTATCCTCTTTTTTCTAAAGCTTTTGCAATTACTATGCCTCCCACCAAGCTTAGAACTTGCGGCTCTAAATTATCTTTTAAAATTGCGGTTAACCATAATCCTCCCGGAGGAGAATACCAAATTCTTCCTAATCTTCCCTTGCCATTGGCTTGTACATCTGCCACAATAGCCACTCTATCCTTTAAAATATTCTTTGCAATTTCTTGAGTTGAGGACACATAGGGAAAGTAGATTGCTTGAAATCCCATAAATTTGAATAGCATAGAAGGTAGTTAACCTTTTCCACGAAGGGGCACCAAGTAGCGCCCTGCATAGCAGGGCTGAATCGCAAATCCTTTGGATTTGCTCATTTCCCCTTTCCAAACCCTTCCCTACTTTTTGAAAAATTCTTTAGAAATGAAACATTTTCCTTCTTTCCGGGTAAAGCTGCTTTCTTTCTAAGAAAGGGGCTTAGTGCGGGTGCCGGGATTTGAACCCGGGGCAAAGCCGTGGCAGGGCCTCGTGTTACCAGGCTACACCACACCCGCATTTGCAGGTTAGCTCACATCGTAGATGTTCGCCACATCCGCGCATTTTGGTGATATGATATCGCATATATAAGTGTAGCGCCGAGGGGGAGATTTGAACTCCCGAGGGCAGAGCCCAGTGGATCTCGAATCCACCGCCTTGCCTGGCTAGGCTACCTCGGCTTGGGAAAAGAATTATAACTCCTTATATGAATTTTTCTTTAAAAAATAAAAATGTGGAATTATATTTTTGCTCTTAGTGAGGCAATATCTTTTATAAGCTCTTCCTTTTGCTTTGTAAGCTCTTTTATTCTCTTGTTTAGGAATTTTATTTCTTCTTGGAGATCTTCAATTTCCTTCTCAAAATCCCTTAGCTTCTTCTCTTTCTTCTTATTTTCCTCTGCAAGCTTTTCAATTTCTTGCTTACTTATTTGAAGTTTTTCTTCTCTTTCAACGAGGATTCTCTGATAGCCAGCGAGCTCTTTCTCTTTGGCTATAAGCTCTTTTTCCCAATTCTTGAGTTTCTCTTCATACTCTGAATACTGCTTCTTCTTTTTTATTTCTAATTCGTCCAATTCTTTTAAAAGTTGTTCTTTTCTCCTCTCCAGTTCTTCTACTTCCTCCTCCTTGCTTTCAATGTTTCTTGCTCTCAACTCCAAAGTGTTTTTAAGATGCTCTATGGCTTTCTCTCTTTTTGATAATTCCATTTCTTCCTTCTTCTTTTCCATATCCCATTTCTTGCGTTCCTCATCCCAATTCTTAATAATTTCTGAGAGATTTGAAACTTTTTCCTCTATGGTTTTTAAGGTATTATCTTCTTGCTCAATAAGCTGCTTTACTTTTTCTTCATTTTCAGAAAGCAATTTTTCCCTTTCAGAAATTTTCTTTTCCCTCTCCAATAGCTCGTCCTCAGTATTTTTTAGATTTTCAACTATTGAATCTATGGTGGATAGTTTATCCATCAATTTTGCAATCATATCTTCTTTCTCACTTAGCTTTTTCTCCCTATCTTCTATTTCTTTGTGTTTTTCTATAATTTCATCAATCTTTTCTAAAGCATCATCAATTTTTTTATTTAGTGATGTGTATTTTTTCATTAAATTACTTATCTCCTTCTCGCTTTCATATTCTGCCTTTTTAGAACTTCCAAAAAGTTTGCTCAACAAAATCACCTCCTCAAGCTATCTTCAAGCTCTAAAAGCATTGCTCTCATCTTTGCAATATATGCTCTTAAATCCTCCTCAAAGGCATCCAGTCTTTTGTTTACATCCGCTAAATTGTTTAGTTTTTCTAAGCTTTTATCTACAGATTCCTGTAGGTTTTTGCTAACCTTTTTGGTATTTTCTTCAAAATTTGAGATTATTTGGAAAGAGGCAGTATTTAGCTTGGCTGGTAAGGCATCAATTATGTCTTGTAAATCCTCCAAGGTTTTAACCTTCTTGTCAATCTCCCGCTGCTTTTTAAGTATGATGTCCACTTTGGAGTTTAGCTCTGAGATTTCTTTTCGCAGCGATTCAATTTCATTGAGTATATCGCTCTTTCCCATATTCAAACTATAGGTTCTAAAGAATTTAAATTTTTTTACATTTTAATATTTTTTAATTGCGTATGGCATGTTTGCATTTGATAAAGCGCAAGAGGAGTTCTCATCAACCGCTATTATGCCCACAGGTATATCACCAAATTTCTCTAGCTCTTCCTTGCAAATTTCTTCCAGTGGCATCTCTCCTATTCTATTGTAGATATTTATTGAGAGCATTCTCTTTATTATCTCCTCACCTATGCCTGTAGCCACTACAGCACCCTTTTCTCCACAGTATATGCCTGCTCCGGGAATTGGGGAATCACCGACCCTACCACGGAGGGTCAAACTCGTTCCCCCCGTGGATACTGCCGCAGCAAACTCTCCATTTATCCTTGCTACAGCTCCAACGGTATCTCCCAGGAATTCAAGGAAGAATTTTGGATGGTAATACTCTGGTATCTCTCCATTATTCAATTTTTCTAAAATTCTCTCTCTTTTCTTCCTGGCCTTTTCAGTTGAAGGGTCATAATCTCCATAGCCCATTTTTCTGGCAAATTTTATGGCTCCATCTCCCGCCAAGAGCAAATGGGGGGACTTGAGCATAACATCCTTAGCAACTAGCACAGGGTTTTTCACATTCTCAATATTTATCACACCTCCAAAATTTCCGGGAATCATAACGGCTGCATCCATCTGTATGCTCCCATCCAATCGCATATTGCTTCCTGTGCCTGCATTGAATAATGGCTCATCTTCCATGAGAACAACTGCCTTTATCACAGCGTCTAAGGCGTTTTTCTCTTTGAATGCAATATCTGCAAATTCATTCACTTTTGCATTTAGCTCATCTATATTGGAAGCACTACCAGCTCCACCATGCAATACTAGAGCATTCATAGAGCAGGATATAATTTTCTATTTTTTAATCTTTTACATTGCAAATCTCTAATTTTTTATTTTTAGTTTTGTATTTATTGACGATATTTGGTACATTCAAAAATTACTCTTGCGAAAGTCGTTTTTAATGAGATGAAAATCAAGCTACTATTTTTTGTCATTCAACATTTTACAAAAACTCTTTATACCAAAAAAATCATCGGGGTTCGTTATCCCTTAATGGAGGCCTTATGATGAAGTACACAATAAAGGAGGATCCTCATAAAAACGAGATGATCCAAAAGGTTATTGAAATAAGTGGACAAAACATTTTCTCTTGCTATCAGTGTGGTCGTTGCTCTTCAGGATGTCCCATGGCAGAGTTCATGGATGTCTTACCTAATCAAGTGTTCATGTTCCTGCAAGAAGGGGATGTTGATACCCTATTGAATGCAAAAAGCCCATGGGTCTGCGCTGCTTGCTTTACCTGCACAGTTCGCTGCCCTGTGGGGTTGGATTTGGCTGCAGTTATGGAAGCGATTCGTGAGTTGCAGCTCAGAAAGAATTATGATTATGTTGATCCTTACAAAGTTGAGGATCGTGAAGAATTGCCACCTATTGCAATGGTGAGCAACTTCCGCAAATTCACACCATGAGGTGAAAATATGGGAAAGAAGATTATGTTTTATCCGGGATGTACTCTTAAGGGAGTGGCAAAGAATTTGGAAGATAGTACTATTGAAAGTGCAAGGATTCTTGGATATGATTTGGTAGAACTTCCGGGATGGACATGCTGCGGAGCAGTGTATGGACTCGCTCAGGATAGTGTGAAATTTACAATTGCTAATGTTCGTAATCTAATTAAAGCTCAAAATTTTGGTAAAGAGATAGGGGATAATCGCTTGATTGCAGTTTGCTCAATGTGCTATAACAATTTGAAGAGGGCTCACATAGATGTTATGCGAAATAGGGATAAGTTGAAAACTTTAGATTTATTTATGGATGAAGAGGCAGATTATGAGGGAAATATAAATGTCTTGCATTATTTGCAATTTTTAAAGAACGATGTTGGCTTTGACAAGGTCGCAGAAAAGGTTAAGAAGCCCCTTAAGGGATTGAAAGTTGCTCCCTATTATGGGTGCTTACTTCTTAGGCCTGATGAAGTTGCCATTGATGACCGTGAGGACCCCCATATTTTGGAGAACTTGCTTGAGATTCTTGGAGCCGAGGTAGTTGATTATCCTCTCAAGAATGAGTGCTGCGGCTCTTATCATACTGTAGATAAGAAGGAAATCGTTGGCGAGAGGACATATAAGCTTCTCACGGTGGCTCGGGAAGTTGGAGCGGATGTTCTTGCAACCTCTTGCCCTCTTTGCTTCTTTAACCTTGATAAGAGGCAAGAAATTGCTAAGAACAAGCACAATGATTTTGAGCATATGCCCATAGTGTATTTCACCCAATTAATGTCTATAGCATTTGGCTCAACCTCGCAAGAAGTGCTTCATTTTGATAAGCATTATATCTCTCCAGAGGGGGTGCTTAAAAAATGGCTATGAATAGAATTGGTGTATTTGTATGCCATTGTGGCCGTAACATCGCAGGCACTGTGGATGTTGAAAGAGTCGTGAAGGAAATTAGCAAGAGAGAGGATGTTGCCTTTGCAACCCATTACATATTTATGTGCTCTCAGCCAGGCCAGAAGCTTATTGAGGACTCGGTAAAGAAGTATCACCTTGATGGTGTAGTCGTAGCAAATTGCTCTCCTACATTGCATGAGAGAACTATGAGAAATGCAGCGGCTCGTGGAGGATTGAATCCATATAGGGTGGAAATTGCGAATATACGAGAATGGGCTGCTTGGCCTCATGAGGATAATCCCGAAGCTGCAACTCGCAAAGCAATAAGGATAATTAATGCAACTATTGAAAAGTTGAAGGCAAATGCATCTTTGCATCCTTTAGAAGTTCCTGTGAAGAAGAGGGCATTGGTAATAGGAGGTGGAGTTGCAGGAATGCAGGCAGCCCTTGATTTAGCGGATGCGGGAATTGAAACTGTTGTTGTGGAGAGAGAGCCCTCTCTTGGAGGCACCATGATAAAATTAAGTGAGACATTTCCTACTTTAGATTGCCCCCAGTGTATTCTAACGCCCAAGATGAATGATGTTGGTGGGCATCCAAATATTAAGCTATACACCTATAGTGAGATTGAAGAAATAGATGGATATTTGGGTAATTTCAAAGTCAAGATAAAGAGAAAGTCTCCATTTATAGATTGGAACAAGTGCACTGGCTGCGGAGAATGCGCCAAAGTTTGTCCAACCACTCTCCCAAGTGATTTTGATTTAAAGATGGCAACTCGCAAAGCTACACACATACCTTTTGAGCAAGCTGTACCATTTAAGTACACAATCACATACAATGGAGTTCCTCCTTGTACTGCTGCTTGCCCATTACATGTTAATGCTCAGGGTTATGTGGCCGCAGCCAAGGCTGGAAGATTTGACCGCTCAATAGATGTTGTTTGGGAAAATCTCCCATTTGCAGGTATAGCTGGAAGAATATGTACTCATCCCTGCGAAACTGCATGCTCCCGTGGTGATATAGATAAGCCCGTTGGCATAAGGGAAATAAAGAGATTCGTTGCAGATTGGGCAGTTAAGAATAGGAGAAAATATGTGCTTCATGTAATGGAAGAGAAGAATAAGAGCGTAGCAATCATAGGTGCAGGTGCTGCAGGACTTATGGCTGCCCATGATTTGAGGCAAAAGGGCTACAAGGTTACAGTTTATGATAAATTGCCTGTGATAGGCGGAATGCTTGCAGTGGGTATCCCGCCTTATCGCTTGCCCCAAGAAGTCATTGATTATGAGGTTCAGCCCCTCATAGATGCGGGTGTGGAATTCGTATTAAATTATGAGGTTAATGAGAAGAATTTTGAAGAGATAAGGAAGAAGCACGATGCAGTTATCCTTGCAATAGGAACGCATAAAGAGAGGCATCTAGGAATTCCGGGCGAAGAGAAGGCAATGCATGCCCTTGAGCTTCTAAAGAAAGTCAATTTAGGCGAGAAGGTAGATCTCAAGGGTAAGAAAGTCGTGGTAATAGGAGGAGGAAATAGCGCTGTTGATGCATCTCGCACAGCTTTGCGTCTTGGAGCAGATGTGACCATAGCTTACAGGAGAACCCGCGCAGAGATGCCAGCTATACCAGAAGAAGTGGAAGATGCGGAAGAAGAGGGAGTTAAGTTCAAATTCCTCGTCTCGCCTGCTGAGATTTTAGATGGAAAGATAAAGCTTGAAAAGATGAAGCTTGGAGAGAAGGATGCCAGCGGAAGAAGGAAGCCAATTCCCACAGGCGAGTACGAATTTATGGATGCAGATGTTGTGATTCTTGCAGTTGGAGAGATGCCAGATTCATCATGGGCTGAGAAGTTGGGAATTGAAGTTGAGAGAAGCAGGATAAAGACCAATAAGTTTATGCAGACATCAATTGAGAATGTGTTTGCTGCAGGAGATGCCGTCACAGGTGCTTGGGATTGGGTTCATGCCGCTGCCTATGGCAGATGGGCCGCAAAGAATGTGGCTCATTACCTTGAGGGTGAAGAATTGGAAGAAGTTCAAATTGAAATGTCTTCTAATTTGCGTGGATACAAGGAATTGGCATATCCTGCTAAGAGGCACGATACAAAGAAGCTTGATATGGAGGAGAGAAGAACAACATTCAAAGAATTCAATCTTGGATATAGCGAGGAGGATATTGTTGATGAGGCAAAGCGCTGCCTTGGCTGCGGAGGCTGTGCTAAGTGCGGTCTATGTACAGAAGTTTGCGAGGCAAAGGCAATTGATTTGCATATGCAAGATTGGTATGTTGAGGAGGAAGTTGGTGCAATAATAGTTGCAACTGGCTTTGAAGTCATGCCCCCAGAAGCATTTCCAGAGCTTGGAGGTAAGTATCCGGATGTAGTTAATTCTCTCCAATTTGAAAGATTGTTAGCTCCATCTGGTCCAACAGAGGGCATACCTCGTAGACCATCTGATGGAAAAGTTCCAGAGAGTATTGCCTTCGTGCACTGTGTTGGCTCAAGGGACCCGCAGAATGGAGTGCCTTACTGCTCAAGAATATGTTGTATGTACACAATAAAGCAGGCCATGCTCGTGAAGCATGCTTTGCCCAATACTGCAGTTTATGACTTCTACATTGATATACGCTCCAATGGCAAGGGTTATGAGGAATTCTATCATCGTGCCAAGGAGGAGTATGGTGTGAATTTCATCCGTGGTAAGGTCTCCAAGGTTTACAAAGTTGGTGATAAGTATCGTGTGCAGGGTGTGGATAC
>WAPW01000098.1 GCA_015520565.1 Candidatus Aciduliprofundum sp.
GTGGTTCAAAGAGCACATGGAATAATTTTTAATAATTCTCATTTTAATTCTTTTTGGTGTAAATTTTCTTTCTGAGGAACCACCATCTAGTGCGAATCTTCTAGCAACCAATTTTTTAAAAATTATTCTTTGGGGGCAAAGCATCTCTACTTGAAGGAAGAGAGTAGAGGGAGAAACCGTAGGTGTCTCTTCAGCGGGCCCGCCGGGATTCGAACCCGGGTCAAGGGCTCTCTGCAAAGCCCTAACCCCTGATTTGGGGGTAAAGCACCTTTTTTTAAAGGGGCTTTTCCGGAGGCCCCGAGGATATCCATGCTACCCCACGGGCCCCTCATTTCTTTTTAAATTCAGTATATCCGCATTTGCCGCAAGAGTAGCGATCCTCATGCTCAGCCATAAAAACTCCAGGACCGCACTTGGGGCAAAAACGCCTTTTGCGAACGATTTTACCGTCTTTAATCTCATACAACTCCCTTTTTTCCATAATTATTCCTCCTCTTTCTTCTCAATGAGCTTGTTTCTTATGAGAATGTAATCGGGCTCAATCTTCTTTGCATTCTCAACATCATCGTAAATATTAGCAAATCCCATTGTGGTTGTTGAACCAAAGGGAGTATGCATATGATCCAAAATTACCCTATTCTTATCGGCATTTAAATTAGCAGCAAGCAAGTTCCTAACCTCATCTCTACTTGGTGTTTTACTCTTGGGATGAGATACCTCAAATTTTACCTCTACGCGATGTAGCAGGGGATTATCCTTCTTCTCCAATATTTTAAGCTCCATGGTCATACCTCCATTTCCTTTATTATTTCCCTAACATTCCTCTTATCCTCATTGCTGACCTTTAGCCAAACTAAACCCGTATTGGGCATTCCATATATAACATTAGCGCCTAAATCTGCAAAAAATACAACTGGTATTACTGCTAAATCCTCCTCCCCATCAACTTCTATCTTCACAGAATCGTATTGCATCGCCTCTTTTATGGCATTCCATAATTCTGGAGTTATCTGGCTGCGAGGATTTTTCACCTTTATGATTTTCTTGCCAAATTTCTTGACATCCTCGTATATTTTCTCTCCCCTCTTTGTTTTATAATCCACAATGGCAATTTTTGGATTTATACCAATTTTTAAAAGGGTGTGGGTTACAACATCACCTACTGAGAAAATATCCCCCTCAATATTCTTCAGCTCATCCTCGTTAATCAATTTCCCGTAAATTTTTTGCAATTTTTTCCTCGTTTCTTCTTTGAGAATCAATGGCTTATCTAACTCGTAGTGCATACTCTCCATTGTCTGCACCCATTTCCTTGGCAATTTGAGATTTGTCCTTGTCAAGAATGAAAACATAACCATGCCACTCGGTTGTTGTCTCTCCACCGCAAACTGGGCATATATCCTCCGTTGTTATCCTTCTGCAATTTCGGCATGCCTTGAGCTCGCCTCTCATTTCTTACCCTCCTTCTCTCCCTTGACCATTTCTTCAATCCATTCAAACTTGCCTAAGCCGGGCTGGCGCATTGTGAGACCTATCTTGCTCTGCCTTGGATTTGCATCGTTTATGCTTAAAGCCACAACTCTTGCAATGACCTTATCCTTTACCTTCAAACTCCTCTTCGTCTCCTTCCCTATGAATCTCTTATTATCCAAGTCAATATCAATAACATCGTCCATTATCTGGCTAATGTGGAGCAAGCCGTCAATGGGGCCAAATCTTATAAATGCCCCAAATTTAAGGACATCTACAACGTCCCCAATGACCACTTCCTGCAATTCTGGATGGAATGCGAGGGCTTTGAAGCGAACTTTCTGGTACACGGCCCCATCTCCGGGCACGATTATACCCTCATCCACCTTCTCCAAGGATAAGATTAGCACGATTATGTACTTCCTCTCAGCGGGGTCTTTAACCTCTTCGCGAGGAAATGAATAAACACTACCCTCAATCTTCTCCCTTGCCAAGTCCTCAATAACTTGGTCTATATCCTCGGCTAACATTGGGGGTGGAATGCGAATAACATCCTCTTGCTCAACAATTAAATACATGCTTTGGCGAAAGTTTAAGGGGTTTATAAATTTTCGCATGTGGAAAGGTATATATTGCCAGTATCAATGCACCTCTATGCTCAAACTTGTGATATTTGACCTGGACCAAACTTTAATCAACACTCTTCCTCGCTTTCATCGCATATTCAATCTTGCTTTAGAGCATTTTGGTGCCGAGCCAATAGATTGGAACTTATTCATTAGGGATTACGCATACGATATTTTGAATAGGCACTTGCCCGTTGAGCCCAAGGAGTTTTGGGATTATTTTCTCTCCCATTACAACGATATTGAGTGCGAGAAGGACAAGTTAATTGATGGAGCCAAGGATGTTCTCAAATTCTTGAAGGATAGAGGCATAAATGTCGTAATTACAACTGGCAGAATGGTTCCTGCTGAGAAAGTTTGGGACGAGCTTCTCAAATTTGGAATTGATAAGTATGTGGATTTTGTATATACTCGCCTTGATGGATATGGGGATGGACGCAGAAGAACGGAATTGATAAAGGAAGCAATGAAGAGATTCAACGCTTCTAAGGATGAAACCATCCTCGTTGCAGATTACTGGCCAGATATGCAATCTGGGAGAGAAGTGGGAATATTCACCATAGGTGTTCTCACAGGGCTTGAGAGAGAGGGGAAGTTAAGGGAGAATGGGGCGGATATTGTTATTCCAAGTGTGAAAGATTTGATAGATGTTATTAAGAATCGGCTTTAAGTATGTCTTTCTCTTTCTCCGATTATGGAATTAAAGCACAGGGACGGACTTGCGAGAATTTGCAAATTTAGAGGAGTTGAAACGCCAAATTTAATGCCCGTGGTGAATCCCAACAAAATTGTGATTTCTCCAAGGGATATGTACGATAGATTTGGAGTTAATGCAATAATAACGAATTCTTACATAATCTGGAAAACTCCAAGATTGAGGGAGAGGGCTTTAAAAGAAGGATTGCATAGTATGCTTGATTTTCCGGGATTGATTATGACCGATAGTGGCACTTTTCAGCAGCATGTCTATGGTGATGTTGAAGTAACAAATAAGCAAATTGTTGAATTTCAGAGAGACATTGGCTCGGACATAGGCACTATGCTTGATGTTTTCACAGAGCCCCATTATACGGAGGAGGAGGTTAAGAAGGCCATAGATGAAACAGCTCGGAGAGGGAAAGAGGCAAAGAAGTACAAGGGCAATATGCTTCTTGCTGGGCCTATACAAGGATCAATATACCCCAAGTTGAGAGCTTATGCTTCAAAGCTTATGAATCGTATTGGTTTTGATTATTACCCCATCGGGGGAGTTGTACCATCAATGGAGGAGTATCGCTATGCGGAGGTTGTAGAAGCAATAATAATGGCTAAAAAATATCTAAATCCTTCAAAGCCAGTACATCTCTTCGGTGCAGGCCATCCTATGTTCTTCCCCCTTGCAGCCCTCTTAGGAGTGGATTTCTTTGATTCTGCCGCTTACATTAAATACGCTAGAGATGACCGCCTTCTATTCCCCCAAGGCACAATGTATTTGAAGGAAATCAAGTATTTTCCGTATTATTCTCCCTATTTAGAGAATTACACTCCCCAAGAGCTCAGAGCCATGCCTAAGGAGGAGAGAACGAAGATTCTGGCTAAGCACAATTTGTATATGAGTATGGAGGAGATTAATCGCATAAAAGAGGCGATTATTGAAGAGAGAATTTGGGAGTATGCGGAGATTCGTGCAAGGCAGCATCCTCAATTGCTTAGGGCTTATCGTAAAATTTTGAAGTATCGCAGATTCTTGGAGAAATTTGAGCCAAAATCAAGGAAGAACGCATTTTTTTACACGGGCGGGGAGAGTATTCGGAGGCCTTTTGTTTTAGGAGTTAAGAGAAGGTTAAGGCAATTTGATAGGCATGTAATTTTAGAACTTCCAAGGCCTTGGAGTGCAAATTTGGAGGCAATTCCGAAAGATGCAGCCGTAAAAACGCCCTTCGGGCTCGTGCCCTTAGAGCTTGAAGATAGCTATCCATTTGCACAGAGCGAATTTCCTTGGGAAGAGAGGAAGGTTGTGCCAGAATTCAAAGAAATTATGAGCGAGGGAGAATTTGAAATTGCAAAGATAAAGAGCATTGCAGATTACCAATTTGCCAAAGGTGCAGGTGATGCGCTGTTTGATGGAGAAATAAGGATAATAAAGTCAAAGAACACGGGCAAGATAAGAAATATTGTCGTGGATGGTGAGCATATAGCATCTCTCCGTGCTGAAGATGGATTATTTACCCTCAAGCTTGCAGGAGCGAGAAGATTGCACAGGGCTTTTGCATTTCCAAAATTCAGGGTAGTTGTGAATGAAGATTCTACCCAGTTTAACAAGCAGGGCAAGAATGTGTTCTCAAAATTTGTGATTGGGTGTGATGAGAATATAAGGCCTGGAGATGAGGTCCTCGTTGTGGACAAGGAAGACAATTTGGTGGCCACAGGCAAGGCGATTATGAATTGCTGGGAGATGAAGAAATTCTCAAAGGGAATGTGTATTAAGGTGCGGGAAGGAATAGAGCATGAGAAATCAAGATTAATAAAGAGAGATTGAAAAATTTTAAATAGCTAATGCCATTGAGAGGTGGATGAAAGCACCGAAAATATGGAAGGTTTGTGTTATCGGCGATAAGGCAGTGGGTAAAACTTCGTTAATTAGAAGATTCGTTTACGATACATTTGAGCCGGAGGTTGAGGAGACCTTAGAATCTCGTGCTTACAAGAAAAAATTTGAAGATGTAACTTTTTTGATATGGGATGTTAGTGTTTATGAGCAGAATATAAAGCCCATACTCTCTGGCGCTAAAGCAGTTATAATTGTGGGGGATTTAACGAGGAAAGGAACATTAGAGACGATGGTCCAAATTTCTCAATTCTTAAATGGGCACAAGGGTGAGAAGATTTTTGTTGCAAATAAGAGCGATTTGAAGTACATGGCTCAATTTTGGAAAGACGAGCTTGAAGAGCTATCGGATGGCATAGCTCCTTACTTTCTAACAAGTGCAAAGACAGGGGAGAATGTTGTTGATGTGTTCAAATACATTATGGAAGATGCTGTATGAAAAGAACAATTTGTAACTCTCTTGCAGACAAACTCTATTCAAGGGGTTTTGGAGATAGAGATGGAAAATGCATAGAACTCTCTTGGGTTGAGTTAGCTTATCTCTCTGAGAAGAAAATTTTGGATTATGATTTTGAGAATGTTGTTAAGGAAGCATCTAAGGAAGTATCAAATTTTGACATTCTTTTCATAGTTTATAGGGATTTGAGAGAGCGTGGCTATGTGTTGAAGGACAAGGGCGAGTATTTTATGGGCCGCAAGAACTATTTAATGGCTTTCTACCCCCTCTCCGATTTAGATTATTTTGATGTGAATGAATTTATAGGGAAGCAATACCCATTAATTCTCTCCATTGTTGATTTTGATGGGGAAGTCACATATTACTTGGTTGATATGGTGGAGCCAAAAGGAACATATTTTAAAAATCCTCAAGAGAAGTTGAATTTTGAAATATATGGGAAGAGGGCTTTTGTTTTTTCAAATTTGCAGGATTTTGAGAATTTAACCTATGGGAGGAACGAGGGCTCTTGGGGTCATTTGAGTTTGCTTGAAATCAAGTATCTTGCAGAAAAAGGAGTCGTGGAAAAATCTCTGCAAGTTGGGGAAATTTATGAGATTTACAAGGATTTGAGAGAGCGAGGTTTGATTGTAAAATCGGGATTTAAGTACGGCACACATTTTAGAGTTTATGAGAATAGCATGGAGGAGCATTCCAAGTATCTAGTTCATATGATATCCGAGAAGGAAGAGATTCAAAAGATAAGCCGCGCAGTTCGTGTGGCTCATGGAGTGAGGAAAACGCTCCTGCTTGCGCATAATTTGAATGGAAAAATTGTTTATTTCAGCATATCTTGGATCAGGCCTTAATGTTTTAATAGGAAAAAATGCATGAAGGTTAGAATGGTGGAAACTGTCAAGATAAAAGCGGTGGTGATTCTATCAATCCTCGTTATTGCTATAGGCATTCCCGCCATATATTATGCCTCAACAGAAAGACAGCCTACAAATAATCCCCCCGTGGCTATAATAACTGCCCCATCAAAGGGATATACCAATACACCCATAGAATTCTCTGCGGCTAATTCAATGGATGATGGGTTCATCCTCACTTATATTTGGGATTTTGGGGATGGAACTAAATCTGCTGGGAAAATTGTTTATCACACATACAAAGAAGAGGGGAATTACACTGTTACCTTGGTGGTATATGATAATGAAGGGGCTTACTCTTATGCAAGGAAGAGTATAACCATTGAGAAAAGAGAAATTAAGGAAATTAAAGTATCAGTTAATGATCTTTTGAATAATCTCTCATCTTACATAGGCAAGGAAGTTGTTGTGGATGGTATATTTGGTTATGGCCGCAATTACAGTTTCTTCCTCGTAAATAATTCTGGATATAGGGGAATAAGGGTTTATGTTGAGCCAGGAGCTCAAAGACCAGAGAGTATGCATTATGGAGATATTTTGGAAATCCACGCAAGATTTACAGTTTATAGAAATGAATTAGAATTGAAGGTTGAGAATAATAGTGAAGATTATGTTAAAATAATCGGCTCTGGTGGAAAGAATACTTATGCCAACATAACCCTTCAGAATTGGCAGGAATACAATAATTCTTTCATTCGCTTAACAGGAAAGGTAACCAAGGTTTATGCCTCTTACAGATATTCAATAGGTCCTTTAACTGTGTACATATCCTTTAATGCTAATCGTACGGGCTCTCCAGCCATAGGAGATGTTTTTGAAGTTCAGGGATTCTTAACGTATTATCGTTCTTATAAATACAATTTGAGTTATATGGAAATTTATGTGCGCAACTCCTCAGCTGATTTTTCCAAATATATAAGCTCCACATATCAGAATGTCTCCATGAGCTCTTTACTTAAAGAGCCCAGCGCTTACAATAATTCTGCCGTGCATATTCCATCCGCTTTTGTAACATCCTCATATGCTTCTTGGAGCTTTGAAGTGAGCGATAATGTTAGCAATAATGTATCTATGCATGTGTATGTGGAGATTGGGGGCATTGTAAATGGTATGATATTCAAAGGGGCGAAGGTAGAGCTATGGGGAAATTTGATACTCTATCGTGGGCAGTGGGAGATAAAGGTTAGAAATGCCACAACTGATAAGGTTCTAGTTTTGAGCAAGCCAAAGTATGAGAACATATCAGTGGATAAACTTCTTGCAGAGCCTCAAAAGTATAATGGAAGTAATGTGCATTCTTGGGGGATAATAAGCTGGCTATATCAGAATAAAACCTCGCATTTTACTCTCTTCGGGCTTTTCTGGAATGGAAGTGAGGTAAATGTAGTTGGGTTCAATGGCTCAAATATTGGGGATATTCAAGAGAGCTATTATGCCGATGTTTATGGAGAATTCACATCCTATAAGGGAGAGTGGGAAATCAAAATTAGGCCCAATAGTTATGATTATGTAGCAGCGCATCCACAGAATTATAGGACAGCGAATATAACTTCAATACTTGCAAATCCCGAGGATTATAACAATACCTTAGTTTATGTGCCATATGCGAAGGTTAAAAATGTATTTGCCAACTGGCTATTCTGGGTTAGCAGCAATGTTTCAAACCTGGAGGATTTATCTGTTTATGTTGAGCGTGGTGGGATTGTAAATGGTACTCCCTATTTCAATGCCACCGTGGAGATATGGGGCATGGTAACGCAGTATAACGGCTCTTGGGAGATTAAGATAAGAAACAATACGGATGATAAGGTAATTGTGGTGAGTAATGCAACATATGAAGAGGTGGATATGAGCACGCTTTTGAACTCACCATCCAAGTACAACAACACTTTGGTTTATGTGCCTGAAGCCACAGTTGTTAGCGTGTACAATGCTTCTTGGTTGTTCTGGATAAGCAACTCCACAAATTCAAGCAAAGATATGAGTGTTTATGTGGAAAAAGGTGCCCATATAGATGCTCAAGTTTATGTTGGGGCAAAGGTTGAGGTATGGGGCATGGTTACTCAATTTAATGGAAAATGGGAGATAAAGATAAGGGCAAACTCTCAAGATAATGTTAAACTCATAACTCATACCAGCAATTACACTGTGGTTAATATAACTGAACTATTGGAGAATACAAGTGCTTACAATGGAACTCTTGTGGAGATACCAAACGCAACTGTGGTGAGTGTGTACGCTTCTTGGCTATTCTGGGTAAGCAATTCTACACAAGATACCAAAGATATTGCAGTTTATGCCGAGAAAGGTGTGAAAGTGCCAACCTTGGGCAAGGGTGATATTGTTAGAATTTATGGGAATGTTACATATCATAATGGCTCATATGAAATTCTCCTAAGGGCAGGCACTCCTGACAGGGTTGTAGTTTTGCACTCCTCTGCAAGATATGTTAACTTATCATATTTGCACGAGGTGGATGATAATGGCACACTAATACATCTTGGAGAGCAGGTTATTGTGAATGCAACGGTTATTTCAGCACCTAATGTATTCTCATTCACATCAAGTAGTGGAAAACCCATACTGAAAATGTATATAGAGGATTCCACAGGCGGAGTTTTGGTGTTCGGCTATAATATTGATTACACAAAGATGAACTTGACAGAAGGAGATGTGGTGCAAGTTAGAGGCACAATAGCCCAGTATAATGGAGAAGCAGAACTTAAAGTATCATCCCTCAATTATATAACCTATCTTGGAAAGGGAAATGTACCAAGTCCTTTGGCTCTACCCACTGGTTATTTCTCTAACTGGAGTGCTGCGGAGAAGGTTGAAGGTATGCTTGTAAAGGTACATGGCAAGGTTACTAGTGTGAGTGAGAGCAATGGATACTTCTATATTGATGATGGAAGTGGTGCCATAGAGATATACGCGAAGGCAGCAGGCATAGATATTTCAAATATTTCTAAGGGGGAGAATCTTACCGTTATTGGTGTAGTTTCTCAGTATGATAGAACTTCTCCCTATACAAGCTATTATGAGATATTACCAAGATATTCATCTGACATAATTGAAAATAATACATCATCAAAGGGTGTGAATTTATATCAAACCAATAATTTGAATGATGGAAATGTTGAATATTTGCAAGAGGTGTGTGTATGGAGGATAGATACTGTCCTAATTGCGGTAGATATGTGGGCTCATTAGAAGTCTGCCCATACTGCGGTACCAAGATACCCAAGCACACTGGGTATTACTACGCAAAATATGGGGCCTTGGCATTTGCATTGATAGGAATAGTTCTCCTTTTAATATTTGCCCAAAATGTGCCAGTGCAATATGTGCATATAAAAGATATTAAACAAACATACAATTATGGAACTGTAGAGATAAGAGGAATTGTTTCTTCTACACCATCTCTCATTGTTTATAAGGGTGGATCTGCAACCCTCTATATTGATGTTGATGATGGTACTGGGATAATGAGCATCCATGTTTATAGTCCCACTGTGGAGAAATTAGCAAAAGCGCATAAACTTCCGGGCTATGGGGACTATGTAAAGATAATAGGTGAGGTTTATATAAGAGGCAGTAATATATATATGATAGTTAACTCACCAAAGGAAGTTACAATAATAAAACCCAAGCCGGTACATATGAGCATTGCAGAAATGAATCATATAAGCTATCCTTATGGAAAATATGTTAGAGTTGAATTAAATGCCACTGTATTAAAGGTATTTGAAACTTCAAGGGGTAGTTATGTTCTAAACATAACGGATGGCACAGGATACATGGAAATGTATATTCCATACTCCATTGTTTATTTTACGGATATGAATATAAAAGATTTGCAGGGAGAAAGAATAGATGTTATAGGTACTATTCAATGGTACGGCAGCTTTATGAGTGGTTCTTGGGAACTTATACCAGCTAGCATGGAAGATATAAAGGTGATAGGATGAAGTGTCCTAGTTGTGGCAGGGAAATTCCAGATGATTCAGAAATATGTCCCTATTGTACCGCTAGCATAAAGCATAGGGTAAAAATCCGAACTATATACATAATTGCTATATCCCTTGTAGTTTTAGCGTCTACTTATGGGGTTCTTGCATATTATGGGGGAGAAGTTCCAATAACAAAGATAAAGGATTTAGGATTAACAGATAACTACAATTTTATACGCCTTCATGGCAAAGTAGATGGCTATCCATGGGTTTATGAAAATGATTATAAGGTTACATCGTTTAGATTTAAGCTAGATGATGGCACAGGTACAGTTACAATCAAGCTTTATGGTGATGTTATAAAAAGGATGGTTAATGCGCATAAGATACCTGCAATGGGGGATACTGTTGACATCAAGGGTACATATATGTACAGTTCTAACTCCCTTATTTTGAACAATATAGATTATTTGACTATTGAAAGGCCTGAGCACAAGGAGGTTAGTTTAAAAAATATTGTGGAGGCTGCACCATGGGATTATAAAAATGGAGAAAAGGTATATGTAAATGGGAATATAACAAGTATCAGAGAGTTTAGCTTTGGATTTGTATGTACAATTGATGAAAAATTTGACATTCTCATCCCCAGAGCTTATTACTCCTTGAATGTCATAAATATGAGTGAGATGGGCTCCTCCTATGTTCAATTTTATGGTGCTCTACAATTTTATCAGCCCAAACAGCCATCGGATACCTATAGGGTGGTAAATCTTCCAGATTTGCTTTCTAATGCAGAGAGCTACAATGGCACTTTTATAAGAGTTCCATGGGCAAAGGTGGTTGATAGGAACCTTCTCACAAAAACCATCATTGTTTATTCCAATGGTTCTGAAATTCCAGTGTATGTGAGGAATGGAGTAAAATACTATACTCCTGGAGACCATGTTGAGATTCAGGGAAGATTTGTAAATTATAAGGGTACTTGGGAAATATCAGTGTCCCATAGAAACGATTTTGTAAGCGAGCCAAAGTGGGAATTGATATCTGATCCAAACTATAAAATTTTGAGTAAGAAGAGTTATATTTCTAACGGCACAATGAAAGAATTCTCATTAGTAGAGTTAAGGGGTAGAGTTGTTGATTACAGGGAATTTTCTTATTCTCTGAGTTTAACTGTATGGGCTAACAATCAGAGTTATCTGGTTTATGTTGAAAATAAGGCTATGGCTAAGAATTTGGACTATGGGAGCTATGTAGTAATAAAAGGAATAGTAACCTTTTATAATGGTCAGCCAGAGATAAAAGTAAGGCCATTTACCAACGATGTTTTGGAGGTGATTGAAGGATGACAATAATTTTTCTATTTATGGCTATTGCATTTGTGCTCATAGGCGCTTTGATAGGTTCGGCTCTCTCTATGCTTCCGGGATTGCATGTGTACAATGTTATAGGGTTTTTCCTGCTGTTCTATTTTACAGCATCTTTTGTTCTTGACCCTATGTTGATGGTGCTTATGCTCATTGGAATGCTTGTTAGTTATGCGTTTATCTTCACCATACCTTCCATATATTTCAGTGCTCCTGATGATTCAACAATGTTTGTATTGATGCCCTCTCTAAGATATTTGAAAGAGGGAAGAGGGCATGAAGCTGTTGTGCTTATAGCCACAGGTGCTCTTACTGGATTATTTGCTATAGTGCTATTTGTGCCTTTATTTATGGGTCCTCTTTCTATTGTGTGGAATGTTATATCAACCCACCTCCACTGGATAATTGGAGCGGTTATAGCGTATATGCTCCTTTCAGAGTTTCCCAAGGACTTTGGAAGGCATAAGAACCCTCTTCATGGCTTGAAAGAAGGATGGAAAACTATAATGGCGGGATACCTTACTTTCTTCCTATCCTCTATACTTGGAATTATAACATTTAATAAAACCATAGTGCCTGCAAATCATGCATTTCAAAGTTTAATGGCCCCGTTGATAGGTTTATTTGCAACATCTTCCATAATATTGAATCTCATTTCAAAATATGAAATTCCTAAGCAAAATATACCAAAGAGCATAGATTCCACGCCTCAAGATATATTCCATGGTGCCATTGCCGGCTCTTCAGGGGGTCTTTTTGCAGCGTTTCTTCCAGCAGTGACTGCAGGAGTGGGTGGATACATGGCATCCCATGCCTTTGCTCAGAAGGGCGATAAAAGTTTCTTGGTTTCTATGGGTGCATCTCGTGTGGTTTATTATGTGGGAGCCATAGCTCTTTTCTTCCTTCCCGTTCTACATTTGCGTCGCGGTGCCCTAGCCATGGGTATAAATCTATTCTTCACTCCAGAGAGTGTTCAGCAGTTCTACCTTGTGGATATGGGCATTGCAATTGCAGGTATATACGCGTTTTTTATGGTAATATTTGCATCAAAGTTTTTGGCAAAGAGAATATACAAGATAAATCCTAAAGTTCTAAATTTAGTGGTTCTTGGTATAGTTGTTGCTCTTGTTTACTTTATGACTTCTTGGCAGGGGTTAATAATAATGTCAGTGGCAACAGCTGTTGGCTTAATACCTGTGCTTTTCAATTCTCGCCGCTCTCACTGCCTTGCGGTTATCCTCGTGCCCATATGGTTGAATATGAGTGGAATAAGCTTGGGTGGTTTATTTGGGCTATGGTGATGAAAAATGAAGGGATTTGCACACTTTCTTGCAGGCCTCACTACCGCCACATTTATAGTGGTAATAGCCAATATGTACTATGGAAATAATATAATTGCCAACGAAATAGTTATTCATAAAGCCCTAATACTAATCCTTGGTGGCGTATTTGGCATTCTTCCGGATACAATTGATTTTAGATTTGCAAAGTACCTACAAAAGCACGATTATGAAGTGGATATGGATGAATGGAACCTAAATCCGCAGCTTGTTGCGGATACCCTAGCGAAGGCCATAGATCAGGCAAATGAGGAAAATAGAGAAATTAATGTGATGCTTCATACTATAAAAATCTCATCAGACCAATGGAGGCAATATAGTGTGCAATTTGATACGAAGAATAAAAAAGTTATATGCGACATAGGCCCAATAATATCTGGATTTGAAAAGAGACCCTATATTACATCTTACCTTCCCCCTGAAAAAGCTCATGCTGAGGCAAGTTTCAAGGCTGATTTAGATTATAATTATGATGCTGTAACTCATGTGGATATCCTTTCTGGTCCAGATTTTTCGTTTTTCCCAGAGGGGAACAATAAGGTTCGTGCAGATTTCATACCATGGCATCGCCGCTGGGCTCATAGCATTACTCTTGGTATAATGTTTGCTCCAATAGGATTTATGCTCTATGGATTTACACCCATGGGATGGACTGCATTTTGGGTTATTATGCTTGGATTTTGGTCACATATTTTGACAGACCATTTTGGCCTTATGGGAAGCAATATGTTCCCACCATTCACCACTAAGCGTGTTCCCGGATTTAAAGTTACAAGAAGTATGAGTACATTAGCCAATGTATACACAAATTATTTGGATATATTGCTCATAATATTCAATGTAAATGCACTAAACTATGCCCTTTCAGGCAAAGATTACCTTTCAATGTCATGGCTATCCTATTTGGGCACAAATATAAGCTATGTGGAGTGGTATGTAGTTAGTTTGATGAACTACTTAGTGTATTACATTCTACCTCCGATTCTAATATCTTATCTAATAATTGCTTGGATAAGAAAACGCAAAGGTGTAAAAGAACTTTCAGAGAAAGAAGCTAGAAGCGCAGAGCAACTAGAAGAGTATGGTGGAGCAAATGGATAAAAAAATTATAAGAGGTCTTCAAACTCTTCAATAAGCTCTGGATATTTTTTCTGCACTGCTTCTAATATTGCTGCAACAGATATCTCACTTATATTCTCTCCTGATAGTACATCCATGAGCTTGTTCAATGTATCATCGCTTAGCTGTGCAAGTTTTTCTTTGACGAACCAGTTGCGTAGATGCTTCTTTTCCCATCTATCTTTAACCTTGTTCTGATACTCCTCTAGGCACTCCTTGCTCGGATTGTCTATGCACTTAGCCGCTACCTCACCTGCATATTTGCCAGATATGCATGCATTGGCAATGCCTCCGCCTGTTATAGGGTCTATGAGCCTCGCTGCATCTCCCACTAGCATTATTCCATTATCCACAATTCTCTTGGGCACTGGGCATGTAGATACAGCACCTGTGACTATCTGTATTATGCTCCCCTTTTTGAGATAATCGTGCTTCTCTATGAACTCGTCCATATACTTCTTTACTTCTCCCCTATTTTTTAACTTATTCAATGCCACGCCTATTCCTACATTTGCTTCCTTCTTTCCCTTGGGGAAAATCCAGACATAGCCACCGGGGGCGCAGGAGCCAATGAAGAAATGTGTGAAATTCTCCTCAATATCTATATTTGTCATCCTGTACTGAATGCAAGAGACAATGTCTCTCTCACGAAGTACAGTGTTTAAGCCCGCCCATCTTGCTACTTGGGACTCAAAGCCATCCGCCCCTATTACTATCTTTGCCCTTACTTCAACCTTCTCACCGAATCTTCTAACTATGGCTCCACGAACATAGCCATCTTCTTTTATTATCTCCACTGCAGGACTCTTTAGCCATATTTCAGCTCCTTCTTGAGCTGCCAAGGATGCAAGATGCTTATCAAAGTACTCGCGATTTAGAACGAAGCCAACTTCATTTCCCGCCTGCTCCGCTGATAATTCTATTACACTCTTTTCATCAGGGGAGTATATCTTTGCCCCTTCAATTTCTGCATCTATCCATTTTTTCTGTGGCTCAATTTCAACTTCATCCATCCAAGCCCTTGATATTCCCTCTGCGCAGCGCACGGGCACTCCTATTTCCGGCCTTTTCTCAATAAGCAATACTTTGAGCCCATGGCGAGCAGCGTATCTAGCAGCCATGCTTCCACCAGGGCCAGCTCCTATGACCAAGACATCATACTCGTATCTCTTCATTCTGACCACCAATCCGCAGATATAGCTCCCACAGGGCAGGCGCGAATGCAGAACCCGCATTTAATGCATTTATCTTCGTTTATTCTCACTATCGTTTCGTCGAGGAACATACAGTTCACTGGGCATGAGCCAACACAAGCGCCGCAATAATTGCAGATGGCTGGGTCAACATTCATCATGCTCATCCCTCTACGCCAACCACATTTCCATGTCTTCTTCTGTACTCTTCTAAGCTTATAGAATACTTTTTCTCTATCTGCGTTCTGAATGTAGGCCCTGTGTTGTAAGAGCAGAATGGTATTATGCTTGGTTCTGGAGTTACATAGTGAATGACACACCTAATCACGCGGTTTATATCGTAGTTGTATGCATCTTGGAAGTGCATTGCACCTATGAACATGGAATCCCAGTGTAGCTTACCCAAAGAATCCTTTGTACCCTGTTCAAACACATTCACAATTTCCTTCAATTTGAACCCTGTTGGAGCATATTCCTTATCATAATGCTTCTTTAAGAGCTTGTAAAGGGTTAAAATATCTCCAAGCTTGCTCTTCTTTGCAAATTTCTCATCGAATGTGAGCGGAACGAGGTCCTCTAGCAATCCAGGTATGTCTATGAATCTCGTTATTGGAATATTCTTATTCTTATGATAATCGTGGAATATGTATGTGGCAGCTCCGCATGCTGGGTGAGTTGTGAAAGCGGGTTTTGGCTCTTTGAATATTTGGGATGCTATTTCTGAGAATATGGCGGATACAGGTATTGGGAAGAAATCAGTTTTCTCTATGAAATCTGTCTGCTCGTGCAGATCACGAATTAAATCCCCCGTGGTATAACGCATCTTTAAAATCTCTCCTTGGGGTATTCTTCCAGAGAGGGATACTGGCTGGAAATTTACGGCACGAATAACATCCAGATTTTGCAGGCCAAATTCCACAATTTTGCCAACTTCATCATCATTTACTCCTTTAACTACTGTGGGTACCAACACAGTTGCCAATGGCTTTGGCTTTACATTGCGAAGATTCTCTATGGCCTTCATCTTCGTAGGCAGGAGATTTACACCTCTTGCAGTTAGGTATGTACTCTCCTTAAATCCATCAAATTGCAAATAAACTGTATGCATTCCAGCATCGGCCATCTTTTGTGCAAAATCCTTCTCATTCGCAATTAAAATTCCATTAGTTGCCACTTGAATTTGGGCAAATCCGAGCTCTTTTGCCTTGCGAATCACATCAAAGAATCTTGGGTATATTGTTGGCTCACCTCCTGCAAATTGTATTGCTGGTGTAGGCACAGGTCTCTCTTCACGCAAGAATTTCATCATCTTTACCACTGTATCAAAATCTGGCTCGTAAACATAACCTGCTGCATTAGCATTAGCAAAGCAAATTGGGCAACGGAGGTTGCACCTATTTGTTAAATCCAAATTTGCAAGAGCGGTAAATGAATAGTGATGGTCTGAGAATCCATTTAGAATTTTTGGATATTCGGGGCCTATTCCATCCAATATTGTGCCCCACTTTTCCATCCAGTACCAAACTTCCGCATCACCATAGTATATATCCCTGAACTCGCCGTGCTCAGGACATGTCTTCTTGTACCAAATTTTGCCATCCTCTTCGTATATTGTTGCGGGTATGACTTTACCGCACACTGGACAAATGCTCTTCGTCTCTTTGGGCAATCCTTTTTTTAATTTTGATGGTTGTATCACATACATAACTATCCCCGCATAGATAGAAAGGGCATATATTTTAAAAATTTTGTAGTTTTTAGAGCTACAAGCGAATTCTCCTTATTAATGGAGCGGAGAGGATTACTGCGGCAGCTAAGGTTAATCCGATGCCTAGGGATATGGCATGGTCAATGGTGTAATTAATTATTTTCTGCACGCCTTGCACAACAGGGTTTGAATTTATAATTGGCACAGGAAGATAGATGTAGGGATCTTGAATTATAGTCCCATTTTCATCGTTAAAGAGGAAAAATAAGAATAAATTAGAGCCATCGTACCTATAAAATGTCTTTATATTATCTTGGTAATCCCACATGTATTTTAGAGAAATTTTCTCATGGCCAAAACCAATTATTCCCTTGTGATCTTGCCCAAATCTATGCTCTCTTGCCTGTAATGTTTTGTTCATTTCTTTCCATCTTTTTTCACCATTAGTGCATTCAAATACCTTGGAATTAGAGCTCTTTGAATTGTTATAGTGCATATGCTCTTCCAATATAATATGAGTGTTCTTTAGATCTCCTTCAATCTTTGTATCGTATCTTATTATACTACTATTGACCAAAAAATCTCCCTTTTTATAGGTTTTTTTTGCTATATAGAAATCAAAGGAAATCGTTATTGTATGGTGGTTGAATTTTCCTCTGCTAAAATCCATTTTTTTCCACATTGTTACCTTGGTGTAATTCCCCATGATATCATTATGCCCTTTCATTTTCTCAACATTCATGTTCTTAATGCTCTCCCCCTTGAGAGTGTGTAAGTTTGGTATGCTTTGCCCTTGGAAAATATATAGCTTGTTAAATTGCAAGAAGAAATAACTAGTATTGTTTATGGATATTCTCACAGCTGCATTTTTTCCATCAAAAACTATGCTAACTGGAGACTGTGGGGGTGCAGCGTGAGAGCTAATGGTGAAGGAGGCAAGAATTACGAATATTATGGCAGTTATAGCAAGAATTCTTTTCACAATATAATGAGATGAAACCCAAATTTAAATGAATTTTGGTACAAATTTCGAAGCTTCGAATAATGTACCAATGTTCGAAGATTGTACCATAAATCGCTTATATACATGCAAGAATGAGCAAGTGGTGATAAAAAATGAAAAGGATATGGATATTAGCATTGGCAATTCTTCTAGCTGTACCAGTTACGGCTAGTATGGTATCTGCCAGTGGTGCCAGTGGACATCAGAATGCCAATACAGCATACTTTGGACATTTTGAGTATGCTAATGGATTTGTAAAGGGTAATTTTGTGAGTTTTCAAGTGGATGCAAAGAGTGGAGTAATTGAAAATTACACGGTGGGCAATACAACGATTTTTGAGAAGATATATTATGAGAACAACACGATAGGACATATCAAAGTTGCAGGTGCCAGATTCTTCTACTATGGCGTTGCGTCTCCTTTCGGATGGAATAATACTCATAAGAAGGGCACTATGTGGAGGGTTATAATGGCCCACGATAATCCAGTTGGTGTGCTTCACATAGTAACCCATGGACAAGATGTTTTAAAATATAAGCTTGCACAGGGAATAAATGCAAGTATATCCAATAGTACAATAATTTTGAGTGGAAAAGTCTCCGCATATCTCTTTACTTTCAATGCCATGCCATCCATGCAAAATGATACAATTTACATAAAAACAAAGGATAATGGGGCTGCAAGTGCGATATTCATTGAGCCCTCGGATATGAATATTCCAAAGAAGATAAAAAATATGGAAGTAAAGGGTTTGCAAAAGCACAAGCTTGGAGGAGAGATGTACATAGGGCCTCATGGAACTGATTTTGTTAATTACACCTATGGAATGCATGCAAAATTAGCAATGGAGAAAAAGAATCATATCCAAGTGCAAGTTTCTGCGCAGGGAGTGAATGGAGGGAGAATAATCTTAATTAATGTAAATCGCACAATGCTAAATTACAATTCTTCAATGCGCTTAATGGTGAAATTTGACGGTAAAGAGATAAACAAAACGAGTGTGGATAATTTGTTAAATGGCAGCACTCAAGCAATGTATGCTGTGGATTATAACAATGATACAGTGAGCATTGCAATTTATGTACCCCATTTCTCTGAGCATGTGATAGATGTTGAGAGCGAAGCAAGCTCTAATGGAGCTAGTAGTGGAGGAAGTGTGAATAATGGAGGCAATAGTAACGGTGGAAGTTCAAACAATGGAGGGAGTTCTAATTCGGGAAGTTCAAATGAGAACACTAAATCCCCAGGATCATCCGGGGGAATACCTTCTACAATGCTTTGGGGAATAGTGGCAGCGATAATAGTCATTGTTATCGTTGTAGCGATAGCGGCAGCTAAAAAATCCAAATCCCACTAACTCATATTTTTTCTTCCCATATTTTTGCAAAATTATCAACAAGGGAATCTAGGAAAGATTTTCTATGCTTTATTATGGTATATGCCACAATTTTTGGCTCTACAACAGAATAATAATTCTCTCTCCCAACAATCTCCCTTTTTAAAATTCCATTTTTAACCAGTTTGTTTAAATGATAAGATACTGTGGAAGGGCTGAGATTTATATATTCTACGATTTTTTTGTGATTTACCCTTTCATTCTCTAGTACGAAAATTACTATTTTCCTTGCAATATCATTCCTAAGAAGCCCCAAAATTTTTCTCTCTTTAGAGGACATTACAGTGTTTGCGAAGAATCTTCTGTATTTTCCTTCCTCTCTGACTATTATTACACCATCTTTAATCATAACATTGAGGTGGTACTCAAGCATCCCTGTGGGCATATTTAATCTCCTCTGCAATTCCCTAAAATGTAATCCCGGATTCAACACAATTTCCTCGTAAATTCTCTTTCTTGAAGCTATATCCTCCATGATTTCAGCCCCTTAGAGCAAGGGCAAAGTAGAGGGAGATAAGAATGGCTACATCTATACCAAGGAAAATGGCAATAATGTCTAAATTCCAAGAATAATAAACATTGAGCTCGTAAATTATCCCCTTGATGAGAAATAGGAGAAAGACGAAGAAGGATATAATTGCAGCCCTGAGTTTGTATCTCTTATACGCCACTATTGCTACGATTAGAAGAATCAAAGCCACTACAATCAATATCCCAGCAAGCACATCTGAGGCGAATATGAGCATATATGAAAATATGGTAAATGGATTTAATATTTTTCTTAAAGTCCTTCAATAAACTCTCTCAATCTCCTAAGCCCCTCTTTGAGATTTTCCATGGAAGTGGCGAAGGAAATGCGGAAGTAATGCTCCCCATGCGGGCCGAATGCAGAGCCGGGAGTAACGGCGACTTGCTTTTGCATCATCAAGTCCTCTGCAAATTGCTTGGATGGAATATCAAAATCGTAGCGTGGGAACATGTAAAATGTTGCTCTTGGTTTTTTAACATGCAATCCATCAATCTTTGAAATTTCCTCATATACAAAATCTCTTCTCTTTCTGAACTCTTCAACCATTCTCTTTACCGCATCCTTCTCCTTTAGAGCTTGTAAAGCTGCATATTGAGCCATACTGGGAGCGCAAGATATGGTGTGTTGCTGCATCTTCTCAAGTTGTGGTATAAAGCTATGTGGAGCGATTAAATATCCAATTCTCCACCCAGTCATTGCATGGCTCTTTGAAAATCCATTTATGATTATTGTGTAATTCAATAAATCTTCAAAAACTCCCGGGGAGATATGCTCCCCTTCGTATATTATCTTCTCGTAAATTTCATCGCTTATGAGTATCAAATCAAAATCCACAACAACATCTCTAATTGCTTTTAAGTCCTCGTAATTCAGCACTGCTCCAGTGGGATTTGAAGGTGAATTTATTATGAGAACTTTTGTTTTAAAATTTATCTTATTCACTAAATCATCAATATCCATTGTAAAATTCTTCTCTTCCACGAGCCGAACTCCCACAGGCTTTCCGCGGGCAAAATTCACCATCTCCCTATAGGATACCCATCCCGGGTCGGGAATTAAAACTTCATCTCCTGGGTCTATGAATGTGGAAATTGCCATAAATATACCTAATTTAGCAGGAGTTACAATTACATTATTTGCATCCACATTTACCCCGTTTTCCTCCCTGTATTTTTCTGCTATTGCCTCTCTCAGTTCTGTGATTCCCGAAGGAGAAGTATAATGTGTTTTTCCCTCTTTCATGGCTTGATATGCTGCTTCTATAACACGTTCAGGCGTGGTAAAATCAGGTTCTCCAACAGCCAAGGAAACTATGTTATAGCCCCTCTCTTTAAACCTATTTGCCAGCTCCACTAGGGAGAGTGTGCTAGAGGGGGACATTTTCTGTATGCGTTTAGAGAATATCATTGAGCCCCTTTATAAACTTCATATATAAAGCCCTTTCTATTTGAATATTATGGAAGGGTGTGTACCTCAAAATGTTTTTATATGATTACATGGATAAGAAATCAATGGCATATGAAGGAGGAACTTTGATATTCTTCGTAATATTCGTTGTTGTATTTATAGTTGGTATAGGGTATGCGTTGATTCTTCTTAAAAAAAGAGCAGCTGCTAAGGTTACAAAATTAAAGGAGAGTAATGTTGAGGATGATGCTTATAATCAAATTCAAATTGTTAAATCAATGACAAAGGTTATGAAGAATAAGGGCTATAATGTTGAGCCCGTGGAGAGTATGATTGCAAAGGCGGAGAGGGCATATGATTATCAAAGGTATTTGGAGTCAATAGATATAACCAATAATGCAAAGAGAGCGCTTTTGCGCTTGAAAGAGGAAAGCAGGATGGAAGATTCCTTAAGTCCTGAGGTAAAAAAAGAGCTGGAAATTATAAAGAAGATTGAGGAAGAGCCAGAAAAAGATGATATGCCTCCGCAAATTAAAGATTTTGTAAAAAAATTGCCGCCGAATTATCTCCAATCAAAATTTGAAATAGGAGTTGTAGAGGAGAAGATTGTTAAAATGGGGGATGGGCAACTGAAGGAGTATGCCAAGCTCTATGTAGAGAGAGCAAAGAGGGCTTTTGATATGGGTGATTACAGCGAGGCCTTAAAGCTTGCAGTTAAGAGCAATCGCATAATTGATACTGGGGAGCTACCTGAGAATGCGCCCGTTAAAGAAGAGCAAAAACCAATTGTTGTGGCGCCTTTAATTGAAAAGGAAGAGGAAAAAGAGGAAGAGTTGCATTGCCCAAACTGTGGTGCCGTTGTTAGGCCAGAGGATAAATATTGCTGGAATTGCGGAGCAAAGTTAGTGTTCATTTACAAATGTCCAAATTGCGGGGCTGAAGTTAGCAGCGAGGACAAATATTGCAGGAATTGCGGGTACAAGCTGAGGTGAGTACCATGCGTCTCTACCATTTATCTCTCTTGCTCATACTTGCAGGTATAGCGCTGCTCTTTTATGCTGTTGCCATAGGAGAGGCGAATGCATCACTCTTCTTGATTTTTCCCGTTATATACGGCTCAGGAATTTATTCTCTATTGGCAATACTCCTAATAATGATAGGAATTATTTTGCTATTTTTTGCACCTTTCCAAAGCGTGAGGGAGAATATGGATAACTATTACGAGGAGAATTATGATAATTACGATTATGTAAATTACGAAGAATATGAAGGAGCAAAAGATTTAGAAGAGCATAGAGAAAAGAAGGTAAGATATGGGGGAGTTGTGCTAATTGGCCCAATTCCCATTGTTTTTGGTTCAGATAAAAATATGGCTAAATTATCAATATTGGCCGCTATTTTAATGCTTGCAGCAATATTTTTCCTTATCTTCCTTTACGGATAAGAAATCTTTTTCTTTTTCTTCAGCGCCTCTATGAATTTTTCAACATCCTCGTCCTTCATCTCCGTTTTCTCTTTTGCCTCTTTTTCCAAACTCTCCAAAATTGCTTTTTCCTCCTCTCTCTTTTTCCTGTACTCTCCTTTTATTTCAATTATCTTTTTTAGCATCTCTTGAGCTTTTTGGTGATAAGTATCCGCTTTTTCCCTGTATTTAAGGTATTCTTGATGCTTTTCATCCATCTTTTCCGTGAGGTATTTTAATTTCTCTTTTAATTCAATCACTCTCTTATGATGCTTATTCTGCTCTTCATATAGATTTGAAAGCTCTTTCCTCTCTTTATCTTCTAAAATCTGAAGGTTTGCCAGTTCTCCCTCTAAATCTTTTACCTCCCCTATAACTTTGTTTTTCTTCTCTATTTCCTTCTTTAATTCTTCTTTTCTGCGAGTCAAAGACCTCAATTTCTCTATTAACTTATTCTCATCCTTTAGGCTGTGAGGCTTTATTTGCAATTCTCTTTCAATCTTTTTTATCTCATCTTCAACTTTCACATATTCTGCCTCTACAGTATTTCCTGAATTTCTGCGTAGTTCCCTCATATACTTTTTAATGGCTAAAATTCTCTCTCTATACTCGTTCTTCCTCTCCTTATGCTCTTTCATAAGAGCAACGGTGGAATCCCTAGCATCTCTCTCCTTTTGCAGCTCTTCCTTTATTTTCTTTCTTTCCTCGTTTATCAAATCTCTCTCTTCCCTTGCCTCTCTCGCCAAAGCGTTGAACTCATCTCTCCTCTCCTTGTAAAATTGAAATTTCTCTTCCGCACTTTGCAGTTCATTCTTTTTCATTTAAATCCTCGTTATTCAATCACATCAATATCCGCATCTAAGGTTTTTCCAGCAATGCTTTTTGCAGCCTTCAAAGACCCTCCTTTCTCAATGAAGTATGGGGATTTCACACCTGAGAGCACAACTAGAACTTGGACCATGTTTTCCATTTCTGGATCTACACTTGCACCCCAGATAATCTTTGCCATTGGGTTGATTTTCTTCTGTACTAGGTCAACTGCCATCTGTGCCTCTGTAACGCTCATATGCTCATCACCTACAATTCTTACCAAAGCCCCAGTGGCATCGCTTATGTCTGCATCTATGAGGGGTGAGTTAATTGCTTCATCCACGGCTTCTTTAACCCTATCTTGGGTGCTATCGCTCTCACCTATTCCCACCATTGCAACTCCACCGGAGCCAAGAACTGTGCGCAGGTCTGCATAATCCACATTAACCAATCCGGGCTTTGTGAGAATTTCAGTTATGCCCTTAATCGTGATCATCAAAACAGTATCTGCTACCTTGAATGCCTCATTTAATGGCAACCTTGGGACGAGTTCTAATAACTTATCATTTGGTATAACAATTGTTGTATCAGAATAGCGGCGGAGCCTTTCAAGGCCCCACATAGCATTTTCCATTCTCAATTTTCCCTCAGCTTTGAATGGTAAGGTTACCACGGATAGCACCAATGCTCCCGCTTCCTTTGCTAATTTTGCCACATAGGGAGCGCTTCCAGTACCCGTTCCACCACCTAGGCCTGCAGTTACAAATACCATATCTGCGCCTTGCAACAATTTTTCAAGCTCTTCATTTGCCTCTCTGGCTGCATCCTCGCCTACAAGGGGATTTGAGCCAGCTCCTAAGCCACGGGTTCTTCTTCTACCAAGTAAAATTTTGCGATTTGCCCTAATGTGTAAAAGATGCTGAGCATCTGTATTTGCAGCTATTAACTCAGCGCCATAAATTCCCTCTTCCATCATCCTGTTTATTGTGTTGCTTCCTCCACCTCCACAACCTATGATCTTTATGTTCACTTTGAGCTTTTCAACAAGCTTCCTCAATTCTTCATCCTCTGGAGCAGTGTAGTCCACTTCATTTGATGTGCCCATATCAATATCCTTCAAGAACTTCATAATATCCCATCCCTTGTTCTTTTATAAAGTAAATGTGCCATAATATAAAAGAATTTCTTGGAGTTATTTCCATTTGGGATTATCCTTTACTGCATAATTTCCTCGCTCATCAACTACAATTTTTGCAAATCCCTTCTCGGCTATGCTTCCATAATCATGGCCAGCGTCTCCAGGATAAATTGCCAAAAATACGAAATCCTCATTGCCTGTATTTATACTCCTGTGTGCAAAATATGGAGGTACATAAACAATTTTGCCCCTTTCCATTTCAATCCATCTTGCCTCTTCTTCTTTTTGCATCAAGAGAAGTCCTTTTCCTAGGAGTCCTATGTACAATTCCCCCCTGTCTCTCTTCTCGTGATAATGGCCCTTTGTCATAAAGTACTCATCTCCCACTTTTCCCGAGTGAAGGATGGTTATTGCATAGCTCAATTCCCCCTCACCCTCATTGGTTACTGCATAAACTTCGTATATGGTTGGATTTCCATTTTTAATCATTTTTTCCAATGCCTCATTATTCTGATAGAAATTTACCATATCGCTTGCTCTCCTCATCACCCTTTCTGTGTAATTCTCCAAGATGCCCTCCTCCAAGTCAATGTAATTGCTGAGCATAGTACTCTAATGATTGCAGCGTATTTATATGTGACGGAAATATTGAAAATTTAAATTACTCATTCAAGATTTCTTCAGGAGCACCAGCCAATTTCACCAATGCTTCAGCCTCCGCGAAGTGCAGCTTGCCGGGAAGTACTAAGGTATGAAGAGGTGGTCCAAAATTCTCATGAAGCATCTCTCCAAGGTATCCTGCACGGGCTAAGCTATCAGGAGAGCCAGCTCTGGCCACAACTGCTATTAGTGTTTTTTCTGAGAATAAATTTTCATTCTTCTTTTCTTCCATCTCAAGCAGTAGTTTCATTGCCTCATTTGCGGTCATTGGCCTTGGATTTATATCTAAGAGGATTAAAGTATGCAAGCCCAAATTTTTATTCATTTTTATGAAATCGTATGCGCTGGTTGGGAAATAATTCTCCTGAGGAAAGGGTAAAGATACTGTTCTTCCAAATTTGTATTGCTGCAATCCAAGCATTCCGGGAGCGGCTGTAACAATGGACGAGTTATGCACAATTTTTGTTTTTATTCCTCTTTCTTCTGCCATTATTCTCAACGCGACATGGGTTGTGGCTATCATAGGGTCTCCTGCAACTAGAAAAACAACATCCTTATCTTTTGCCTCCCTCAATATAATCTCGCCATTTTCCACCTCCTCGCGAGATAGAATTTTTATCTCTTTCCCCAATGCCTTTTCCAATTTTTCTGGAGCTATACCTATTAAGCGTGAAGTGTAGAACTCCGCGAAGATTACATCCGCCTCTTCAATTGCCTTCTTTCCCCTAATTGTTAGGTCTTCTATGTCGTATAATCCAAGCCCTACGAAGGTGAGCATGGAGGAGTATTGACGCATTTATTTAAAAAGTAACTTTTTTAATGTAACTCTATGGCTGATGGTGCTAGCACAATTATTAATTGTAGTTATTTTGCAATCTCTTTATATCTTGCTCATAACCTCCCTTTTGAACTTACTATATCTTCTCTCAATTCTGACGCTACATACTGAAAGAAGAATTGCTCCAATAATAATCAATATTGCTCTCCATGGCAATGAAATTTCATAATTTGCGATGCCCCAAAGGAGAAGGAGAATTCCTACCACAACTCCCACTATGTCCCAACCCCATATTCCGTATTTATCGCTTCTAAGTATCCGGGTAGAAGTGAGATAATCAACTTTGTCTTTAAGCTCCCTATCCACAGAATAATAAGGGATTGAAAGTAAAAAATCTTTATATTAAGGGTGAGTTGCAACTCATCCACGAATTGGAAAGTTTTAAATAGTATATAGTATTACTATGTATTGTGCCTAGCTATATAAGGTGATAAAAATGTGGAAGAAAATTGGGTTGATGGGAATTATCGCCCTTCTCTTAGTGGCTGCCTTGGTGCCAATGGTCAGCGCTAAGGGAGAAACCACGAATATATGGGACAAAATTAGTGTGAAACAAGGCACCACGGATGCTCTCGGTGGCGGAAGCTATGTTTCAATAGGCACAAATAACACTCGCATAAATGTGATTTATGGAAATAATGAGCATAAAAATGTTGTAAGGATAGTGGTAGATACGGTAAGGTATGCGGGAGGACTTAAGATTTACAACAAGGATGGAACACTCAAGGACAAAAAGATATTGAGGTACCATGCCTTCGTAGGACAGGCATTCAATTATGTTGCGGAAGTGAAAAATATAGATAATAATAGAAGTGTTGTTAAATTCGTAGCATTGAATGATTCTTGGAATATGGATGGATTAAAGATAACAAACATATCCTCCAACGAAACAAGGATAGATTTCACCCTCTATATGAACAATGTCCCATACACAGAGGTCTTTGACAATGCCAGCTTGGGAGATGGAGTTGTGAATAAAATAACGCTACACTTCCACATAACTGTGCAGATGGAAAACAAAACTATAAGGGGATTTCCATGGTACAGCTATAGACCCGGAA
>WAPW01000099.1 GCA_015520565.1 Candidatus Aciduliprofundum sp.
CTGAGCCATATGAATGTAATAATCTACATCCACATCCTCATCCAAGAGTGCTTTGTAGTACATAAGGTGCTCAGTTATTTCATGCTGCACCCTCACTCACCCCCGGAATGTTCTGTGAGAATACCCTTGATAAGCCATCTCCCTGCTGTGTCACTCCTATTACATAATCGGCAAATTTCAGAGTTGCCTTTCTGAGCGAGATGACTATGAATTGAGCTGTGCGAGAATTTCTCTTTATTATCCTTCCAACCATCTCTGCATTCACACCATCCAAGAACATATCAACCTCATCAAGTACATAGAATGGAGATGGGTCATATTGCTGTATGGCAAATATGAATGCCAATGCAGTTAAACTCTTTTCTCCTCCACTTAGAGATTCCAATCTCACGAATTTCTTACCAATTGGCTTGACTCTTATTATAAGCCCTCCCTTGAACGGATTTTCTGGATTCTCAAGCAAAATCTCTGCATCTCCGCCATTGCTTATCTCCTTGTAAATCTTCTTGAAATTCTCGTTTATGGCATTGTAAACCTTCATTAATCCATCCTTCTTCTTCCCGTTCAATTCTCTAACTAAGCTCAATAAATTCTTCTTCTCTTTCTCTAAATTCTTATACTCCTCCTTTAATTTCTCGTATCTCTCCTTTTCCTCATCGTACTCTTCTATGCTCCTCATATTCACAGGTCCCATTGACATCATTTGGGCTTGAACATCATTTAACCTGTTCTTCAACACAGATATGGGCTCCACATTCTTAACTTCAATTTCATAACCCTCATATTCCCTCTTGAATTCTTCATACTTCCTCTGCTCTTCATTGAGTTTTGCTAAAATGTGTATCTTCAAACTCTCCTTAACTTTCACATCCCCTTCCTTCTTGGATATATCGTCCACTATCCTCTCTTTGCTCTTTACAAGTTTGTCTCTCTCGCTCACCAAATCTTTTATCTTCTCTTCCTCTCTTCTCACAACTTCTTCAAGCTTTCTCCTCTCAAGCTGTACCTTTTCCATTTCCTTTTCTGAATTCTCTATCTCTTCCCTCATCTTTTCAATCTCTTCCTTTACATTCTCAATATCCTTGCTTAACGACTCTTTTTTCTCCTCTGCTCCATTTATCTCGCCTTCAACCCTAACTATATCCTTCTCAATATCCTGCATTTCACTTCTTAGAGAATCTACCTTACTACGAAGCTCTTTTATCTCATTTGAAAGCTTCTCTGGAATGAGTTTATTCATCCTTTCCCTTATATCAGCATCTTCCTTTTCCATCTCTTCAATCTTGGCCTTTATCCTCTCACCTTCGCTTCTTATGCTCTCCCTCAAATTTTCATAATTCCTTTTCTCCTCCTCTAATTTCTCAATCTGTCTCTTTATCTCCTTCAATTTCTCTTGATTCTTTTTCTTCTCTTCAATCCAGACCGAGAGTTGAGCAGAATTGTCTTGAGTTTTAATATTTCTTATCTCTTCAATTAACCTATCCAATTCATCCCTAACGGCATTTAATCTCCTCTCAATCTCTTCCTTCTCATCCCTCGCATCTCTCAATTTCTTGCCGATTTCATCCAGATTCCCCATGCTTACTTTCTTCCTGCGCTCAACAGAGCCACCTACCATGGCTCCACTTGCCTCTATGAGCTGACCATCTAGAGTGACAAGGCGAACTCCACCCATTAATCTCCTCGCATTATCCAAGTTATCCACAATAATTGTATCACCGAAAACATACCAGAATGCTGCCTCAAACTTTGGATCAAATTTTATTAAATCCATGGCAAAACCTATTGCGTGGGCATCCCGAGAAGCTAAAATTGCCTTCCCTCTAGGCCTTCCACGGAGCATCTTGTTTAAGGGCAAAAATATTGCCCTGCCCAACTTATTTCTCTTCAAGAACTCTATGGCTCTAGCTGCAGATTCATCATCCTCACAAACTATGCTCATAATCCTATTTCCTGCAGCCACTTCTATGGCAAGAGCATACTTATCATCAACATTTCCAAGCTCGGATATGGTTCCATATATACCCTTCAACTCTCCCCTATCCCTAGCGGCTAGAACAGCCATAACCGCCCTGCTGAGAGAATCTTGACTACTCTCCATCCTCGCTTTAATCTTCTCGTACTCAATGCTCAACTCTTTAACTTCTTTCTCCTTCTCTTTCAACTCTTTAGATAGTTTAGTTTCCTCATTTCTGAGCTCATAGTACTTCTTTTCAAGAGCTTTTCTTTTCTTCTCCACATCCTTGTTCTCGTCCTTAAACTGGGAGATTCTCCATTCTGCATCCTTTATGGCCGCTTCAATATCCTTCATACTCTCTTCCTTAGCTGCAATATCTCCCTTAATTCTGCTTATATTGCCCAAAACCTTATTTTCTTCCTCCACCTTCATAGCGTATTCGTTCCTAAGCTTTTTAAGTTCTTCTTGAATCTCCAATGCCCTCTTTTGCAATTCCCTGAACTTTTCATTGGCATTGCCCAAATTTTTCTCTTTATCCTCCAATTCTTTAGCTCTGCTCTCATACTCATTCTTTATACTCTCTCTCTTCTCTTTAAGAGCTTTGAGCTCTTCATTCTTATTCTTTAACTCCTTCCTTATCTCAGATAATTGCTCCTTCCATTCTTTTATCTTTTCTTCATATTCTTGAATTCTATCTTCCTTGTTCTCCTTCTTCATCTTCTCTTCAGCATATTTTATCTTGAGCTCCTCAATTTTATTCTTCATCTCCACGATTTCCCCGCTGCCCATGGCACGAATCTTGTTATCCACTTCTTCAATCTTTTTCTTTATCTCCTCTTCCTCTTTTTTCTTATCTTCTATCTCTTTTTTCAAGGATTCTATGGCATTTTCAATTTCCTTCATTTGAGAATTGTAAGAGTTAATGGAATTTTCTGCATTTTTCATATTTAAATATGCAATCTTTGCCTTTGTCTCCTTTAATTCCTCCTCTAATTCCTTGTACCTTAGCGCCTCTTTTCTATCCTTTTCTAGCTTCTCCATATTCCTCTTTATCTCATCAAGCCTAGCTTCAATCCTCCCCATATTCTCCTCTGTTATCTTCTTCTTATCCTCGGCTTTCTTTATCTCATTATCAAATTTTGTTATACCTGCGATATCATCTAGTATTGTTCTACGCTCAACAGGAGTCATCTCAACTATGCGAGTAACATCCCCCTGTTGCACAAAGTTATAGCCATCCGCCTCAATCTTTGCGTGGATTAGAATTGAGTTGAAATCCTGCAACCTTGCCTGTTCGTCATTTATGTAAAAATAGCTATTGTATCCAAGCTCGTTGTTCGCCCTCTTTATGTACCTTGTTAGCTTTACCTCATCCTCATCCAAGGGCAAAATACGGTCTCTATTATCAAAGATCAAACTCACACGGCAATAATCTGCAGGCCTGCCATTCTTGCCCCCGTTGTAAATTAAATCCGTTAATCTTTGAGCCCTTATCTTCTTTGAAGATTTTGGACCTAAAACGAAGAGAATTGCATCGGTTATATTACTCTTTCCACTTCCATTGGGACCACTAATGGCTGTAAACCCCTCTTTAAACTCTAATCTGGTCTTCCTCCCGAAAGATTTGAAATTTTCAAGCTCAATGGCTTTAAGATACATCCCATCACCTTCTGGCATACATTTTGTCTGACATGATAATGTTACATGTCAGCACCATGACAGATAACATATTCATAGTATTTAAATCTTTTTATACCTTTCCTCTTCCCTAATTTTTTGTAATTTTTCGCAAAAACTTTAAATACTTCTATGTCATATGATTGTCTGACAATAGTCATATGGTGGTAAAAATGGGAAAATATCCTTATAGCTTTGGTGAAGCCGTAATATATTCTGGCGTTCTTCTCATTACTCTGTGGTGGATCCCTGTTCTTGGGCCTATAATAATAGGATACATTACGGGGAGGAAATCTGGGGGACCTTTAAAAGGCCTGTTTGCCATGGCAATTCCCATCCTTCTTTATACTCTCTTTATAAACTCCATACACTGTGGAGCTCTAAATATTCCTCCATCAATAATGTCCTATATACAAGGAAACTCAATACCTAACTTATTAGGCATATCATCTCTGCCTTTTATGAACTATATTAACACAACGATTAATTTAGCTTCAAATGTGGGAATCCAAATAGAGAGCCATCTTTATTATGTGCCATCCTCATTTTTCATTATGCTTGCCTTTGCTTTTATCGGTGGAGCTGTTAGCAGGCAGGTAATTCTTGAAAGGGGCCTCTATAAGGAAACTATGGAAGAGAAAGAAGTTAAAAAGAGAGCACCAAAACCGTATAACCCTAATCCTCCAGAAGAGAGTAATGAGGATGACGAGCCAAAAAGAGCTCCAATACCTCAAGCTCAATACCCTCAGCAAATTTATGCACAACCACAACCCTATCCCCAGCCAGTGTATGTGCAACAAGTTCCTCAATATCCCACATATCCCCAATATCCACAAGCTCAGTATAATCCTTATCAAGCCCCACCTCAAGCTCCACCAATGCAGCAAATCCCGCAGGGCTACTATGCCCAAAGCATGCCTAGAGAAGTAGAGAAGCAAAATAAAGCAGTGCATGCTACTCCTCAAAAATCAAAGAGAAAAAGCAAGAGGAAGAAAATAAAGGAATTCAAGGAGGAAGATAGCAAATTCGTTGTGCATCCAATGGACACAAAGAAAGAAATTGCAATAAATAAAAAAAGGATAAATAACGAGAATTCAATAGCATTTCTATGATATTTGCAGGAATAGACCTTGCAGCTAGGGAGAAAAACATAACTGGGATTGCAATAATTAATGGGGGAGGAATAGAGATTATTGGATGTTATATTATTTTACACTGCACATCCATCTTCCCACGGGGGAGGTCATAAGAAGTGAAGTGCAAATTTTTATGGATATTGCAAACTTAATTAACGCTGTTGATTCTCTTCTTTTATTTAAAAAAGGAGCAGTTCTTTTTGACAGCGGCGGTAAATATTCAATAGGGTTTGATATAGTGGATAATTTTTATGTTGAAATCTGGGTTGAAAATGGAGAAAGAAAATCGTTTAAAATTGAGAATAGGGTATTATTAAGAAATATGCGTGACCTTTTGATTAAAATTAGAGATATATGCAACATGGTGGAAAAACCTTCAGAGAAATTATTGGAAAGTTTGCGATTGATAAACATTTATCTGCACGTAATGAGCTTGAGGAGGGAATTATCATGACAGGAAGTGTGAAAAAATGAAATTCATAGATATCCATATGGCCGATGATGACAAAAAAAGCTGTCTGAAGTTGATGACCCAACCATAATAAATATAGAGGTTGCACTTTTCTGTGGAGATAGATTCGTTTTGAGAGATACTACTTGGATGATGTTTATGACTGTGGAATTCCGTTTTTAGATTTAGTAGAAAATGTTTCATCGACTGTTAGAATACTATCAGAATTTATTATTGAAAACAGAGAAAATTTGAGAAATGACCAATTCATACATCGTCTGATTCATCTTTCAAGAAGTATGAGTGCTATTGTATAAGGTATGAATTAGATATTAAAAATTGACATGTGGCAGGTATGAAATTTGTCCTACCGTAAAAATTTTTAGAATAGATGGATATCCAATTTCCATGAAAATCATTTCCGTAAACGAGCCTAGGAAACTCGCCAATATTCTGCTCAGCGTGAATGTTGGCTGGAGCCATGAGCCCATTGGTAAAAGAGGAATTTCGCATTTTCTTGAGCATTCCATCTTTTTGGGAAGTGAAGAGTACCCAGAGCCGGATACGGAGGTAGCGAAGTACGGAGTGAATTTAAGTGGAGAGACGCAGCCAGATAGGACCATTTTCTTCTTTTCCTCTCTTCCCGAGGATGCTGCAGAAGTTTTGGAGATTCTGCTCTCTCTTATTTACTCTCCTGCATTCTCGCCTGAGAAAGTTGAGGAAGAGAAAGAAAGTAAAATAATTCCTGCCGTTGTAAAGGAGAGTGATTATGCTCCTTGGGAACTAGCATACGAATGGGCCCGCAACCTAATTTTTGAATGGGATTTCAGGTACAGTATGGGAACCGAGGAAGAACTCCGCGGAATAGGGATTGAAGAGTTAAGAGAATGGCATAAGAGGTATTATAACAAGCACAATTCGGTGGCTCTCATACCAGAGGGAATTGAATTTCCAGATTTTGAGATACCAGAAAGTGGTACAAATCCAGAAGTTCAAGAAATTAAATATGAAGAAAGGGAGAAGGTCATTGAAAAGGGATTAGAGAATGCAGAAATTGTATGTGCATTCCCCTTGCACAAATATGATATTCGTGCATATCTCCTCAGCACCTTGCTTGGAAATTTTCCAACATCTAAGCTATGGCAAGAATTTCGTAGGGAGGCGTATATGGTTGAATCCAGAGTGGAATGGCATAACGGAAAGGGAGGATTTTTCCTCTATGCAGGGGCAAATTCTCGTGATTTTGAGAGTATATGTAGGAAAATGGGGAGATTCTTGGAGGATTTGCGATTCTCTCAAGAGGAAGTTGAAATAGCGAAGAAAACCCTTGCGATAGAGATGCTGGAGAGAGATAATAGCATTTACAGGATGGAAAATTTATTGCACTTGGACCCTGAAATGAGATTTGGGAGCTTGGAGAGGATTTTGGAGGCCATAGAGGAATTGGAATTGCGGGAGAGCAATGAGTATGCATCTCAAGTTTTTAATTTGGAAAAAATGAGGAGAGTTATGGTGAGATAATACCCAAATATGTTTAGAAATGCTTATTTACCTTTGCACAATGAAGGTTTGGTGAGTTCTATGCAGATGAAGAGTGCGAAGAATGGAGAATACACTGAAGAAATGAGATATATTGCGAAGAAAGAAGGAGTAGATCTTGAGAAGCTCCGTAGGGCTATTGCTAAGGGACATGTTGTGATATTGAAGAATTTAAAGCATGATGTTGAGCCCGTTGGAGTGGGCTCTGGATTGAGAGTTAAGGTTAATGCAAATATTGGTACATCAATGGATATTGTGGATGTTGAAGCCGAAGTGCGTAAGGCAAAAATCGCAAAAAAATATGGTGCGGATACCATAATGGATTTGAGCACAGGGGGCAATCTTCCAGAGATTAGGCACAGGATAATGAAGGAAGTGCCAATGGTAATAGGCACCGTGCCAATATACGAGGCAGCATGGCAGATGCTTGAAAGAAAAAAAGCTATAGTGGAGATGAGTGAGGATGATATGTTCAACGCAGTAGAATCGCATTTGAAAGATGGTGTGGATTTTCTCACAATTCATGTTGGTGTAACTCGCGAGGCAGTGGAGAAGATGAAAAAGCATCCTCGTGTGGTGGGCACGGTCTCTCGCGGGGGTACATTCCATGCAGCTTGGATTCTGCATAATGGCAAAGAAAATCCCTTTTACGAGAATTACGATTATCTTCTTGAATTACTTGCCGAATATGATGCTACTATAAGCTTGGGTGATGGACTCCGCCCTGGAGGATTGCCAGATGCCACAGATTTTCTGCAAATTCATGAATTATACACCATTGGAAGATTGGTTAAAAGGGCTAGAGAAAAGGGTGTGCAAGCCATGGTTGAAGGCCCCGGGCACATACCTATTGACCAAATAGAGGCAAATGTGAAGATGGCTAAAATCGCGACGGATAATGCACCCTTCTATGTCCTCGGTCCCCTCGTTACCGATATTGCATCTGGCTATGACCATATTACAGCTGCCATAGGGGGTGCTATAGCTGCAAAGGCAGGAGCTGATTTTCTATGCTATGTTACCCCTGCTGAGCATCTCGCTTTGCCCAATGAGGAAGAAGTGAAATTAGGGGTAATAGCAACGAGAATAGCGGCACATGCAGTGAATCTAACAAGGTTTGAAGATGAGTACAAATGGGATTACGAGATGTCAAAAGCCCGTGCCTCCCTGCGCTGGGACGAGCAACTCAATCTCAGTATAGACAAGGAGAATGCTATAAAAATAAGGAAGGAAAGGTATCCCCATAGCCCGCAGGTATGCACAATGTGTGGAGAGTTCTGCGCTATAAAGATATTGAGAGAGTATCTAAACGAAGGAAAAGAATAATATGCCTTTGAGAAATAGGGTGAAATGTGCTAGCTGTAATCATATTGACTCTTGCTATAATAATCGCATTTACGCTAATTTCCTTCAAGAAGAATCCAGTGTTTTACCTCTCCTTAGCATTCGTTTTAGTTTATTTGATTGAGCTTTACTCTTACTACCAAGGTTCAATTTTGCAATTCTATGAGCTCTTTGCTTGCAAATCAAATATTTTTGATATGGGCATATTCACAGCCATCTATGTGCATAGTTTGAACCCTGCTCATATATTTTTCAATATTCTAATATTCTTCTTGGTTGGCTTACCCTTTGCCCAGAAGGTTGGTAATTTTAAATTCACAAGTATATTTCTCATTTCCGGACTCCTTGCAAACATTGGCTATTCCCTATTTCTTAAAATGAGTGGCATAAACTCGTTTCTCATAGGTGCATCTGGAGCTATATTTGGAATAATGGGTGCATTCTTAATTCTATATCCAAACGAGGAAATAACAATGTTCCTAGGCCCTATTTTGATGCCCCGTGTGAAGGTTAAGTATGCAGTCCTTGCTTTTATGGCAGTTGAATTCTTTGCAACTCTATTTTGGGTCAACGATAATGTGGCACATGGTGCGCATGTAATAGGTGCCGTGAGCGGTGCCTTATTTGCCTATGCTTTGAGAAATTATAGAGTAGAAAGAATTAAAATGAAAGGCCTTAACTATGAGCTCTTGGATGAACTCGCAGATACTCCAGAACTTAAAAGAATTGCAAATAAGATAAAGGGAGAGAAAGACGAAATAATACGCAGCTCTTGGCTCCTTGAATTTTTTAGAAAGAAGAATGGGGATGCCGAATTTGAAGGAAAGTATGTGAAGAGTGGAGGTAAGAGGTATAGGGTTTATAGGTGATTCCCATGCTTATTGATGGCTCTTATGGAGAGGGAGGCGGTCAAATTCTACGCACTTCCATAGCCCTATCAGCCATATTGGGAGAGGATGTGGAGATAATCAATATCAGGGCAAAGAGGAGAAATCCAGGATTGGCAGCGCAACATCTCTGGGGCATAAAGCTCGCTGGAATGATGAGCAACGCCAAAATTTCAGGCCTCAAGGTTGGTTCACAGTGTGTAGTTTTCTCTCCAAATAAGATAAAGGGGGGAGAGTACAGAATTGATATAGGAACGGCAGGAAGTATAACTTTGCTTCTTCAAACCGCTATTCCCATTGCTCTATTTGCCGATGATAAAGTAATCTTAAAAATCACTGGAGGCACTGATGTATCTTGGTCACCTCCCATTGATTACTATCGCCATGTTCTTTCATATTTTCTGCGAAGAATGGGAGCAAAGATGGACATAGAAGTGATTGAGAGGGGCTACTACCCAGAGGGAGGAGGAAAGGTTAGAGTGGAAATTGAGCCAGCAGAGCTTGAGGGATTAAAGATTCTTGAGAGGGGAGAGATGAAGGGCAGGAGAGCTTACATAAATATGAGGGGCTTGCCAATGCATATTGTAGAAAGGATGAAGAAAAATCTAAGAGGGTATGAGCTCTTTGAAGATGTTGGCAATGCGAGTAGGAGTAGGGGATGTGGATTGGTTATTTTAGAAGAATATTCCCACACCATCCTTGCTGGAGATTCTCTATGCAAAAAAGGACTTCCCGCTGAGAAAGTTGCTAGAATTGCCATTGAAAAATTAGATAAGGAAAGAAATTCAAATTCTACAGTTGATGTAAATATGGGAGACCATCTAATCACGTTTGGCTCATTGGCAAATGGCACAACGGCTTATTATGTTAGAGAGTTAACAGAGCACATAAAAACCAATGCTTGGGTAGTGCAAAAATTTGGTAAGAGAGTAAAGATAGAAGGGAATAAAATAGAGATTTATGCATAGATATAATCTTTTGGAACCTTTTTAACTTTAGCAGCTTGCTCTCTAATCTGCGCTAAATTCTTTTCTATTTTTTCAGCCTCTTCGTACAATGGCTTAGGATCTATCTTTATCCCTTGCATAATTTCGTTTAATACTTCAACTATCTTTGCCGCAGCTCTTGCGTCCGGATAATCAGGATGCGCCTCTGCAAGAAGAGCTATAACATCAGTGTCTCTCTTTTTCCCTTCTGTTAAAAGCACACCTGTAACCCCTGTTATAACTCCTTCTCCAAATTCTAAAATTCCTTGAGGAATTTTCTTTTTAGCGTAATCTGTGCTTGTTACAGCATAAACATTTACCTCCTCTTTCTTCTCTTCTTGAATTATGCCCTCTGGAGTTATCACTGTTGATATCTTCTGCTCATCTGCCCAGTCAAGCATAAGAGTACCCATGGATTTGAGCAAGGAAGTAGGTATTTGGAACTCAGATACAAATACAGATATCTTTAGATTCTCCTTTACCTTTCCACCATATATCCTAACAGGACTTAAAGGCACACCATTCCTAACAAGTGCCACAGCTGGGAAATATGGGCTATCAACTATTGCTATTTGCTCTAGATTCAACGATTCAATTATGTAATTTGCAACAATTGAGCTCACGAGCCCCACAGATGGAAAGCCATCTATGACGATTCCATCACGAAGGTCAATCTTCTTTAGTTCATAAATTTCCAAATCCATAGGGGTGTATATAATTTTAGGCGTAAAAATTTTTCCTAATCGCAACATTAACATACTCCTAGAGCATAGGGTTATTACATGAAGTACATTGTTGTCACAGGAGGAGTGATTTCAGGTCTTGGAAAGGGTATAACAACAAGCTCTCTGGGAAAGATTTTGCAGGTTCGTGGTTTGAAAGTAACGGCGATAAAAATTGACCCTTACCTCAATTACGATGCAGGCACTATGAATCCTTACCAGCATGGCGAGGTTTTTGTGCTTGATGATGGAGGCGAGGTAGACCTTGATTTGGGCAATTATGAGCGCTTCTTGGATGAGAATTTGACATTTGATCATAATATCACAACGGGCAAGGTTTATAGAACGGTTATAGAGAGGGAGAGAAAGGGTGAGTATTTGGGCAAAACGGTGCAAATCATTCCCCACATAACTGAAGAGATAAAGAGGAGAATTAAAAAAGTTGCAATAGAGAGCAATGCAGATATCATTTTAATTGAAGTCGGAGGTACAGTTGGGGATATAGAGAGCATGCCATTCTTAGAAGCCATGAGGCAACTTCGTATGGAGGAGGGTGAAAGAAATGTTTTCTTTGTGCATACAACCCTTGTGCCAACAGTTGAAGTTGTGGGGGAGCAAAAGACAAAGCCCACGCAACACAGTGTTAAAGAGCTTCGCTCTCTTGGTATCCAGCCAGATATGATTGTTGGACGCTCTAAAGAGCCCTTGAGAGAGGAAACAAAGAGAAAAATCTCTCTTTTCTGCGATGTGCCCTATGAGGCGGTTATTAGCGCTCCTGATGCAAAGTCCATATACGAAGTACCCTTAATTTTTGAAGAGCAAGGAGTTGGGGAGTATATTCTTGGTAAGATGCAGATAAGGGGCGAAGCTCCAAGATGGAGAGAATGGAAGAGGTATCTTTCTAAATTATACAACCCAAAAAATGAGGTAACCATTGGAATTGTTGGCAAGTATGTACATCTCAAAGATTCTTACATAAGTCATAGGGAGGCATTTACGCATGTATCCTCTGCCCTCCAAACGAGAGTGAATTTGAAATGGATTGATAGTGAAGATTTAGAGGATGAGGGATTAGATCTCCTAAAGGGTGTGGATGGTATATTAATCCCCGGGGGTTTTGGTCCAAGAGGTACTGAAGGTAAAATAATGGCTGCAAGGTATGCTCGGGAAAACAATATTCCCTTCTTGGGCGTGTGCTTTGGATTTCAGCTTGCCGTGGTTGAATTTGCTCGTCATGTTTTGGGTTATGAGGATGCCAATAGCACTGAACTGCATCCTAGCACTGATGCACCCGTCATTGATCTCCTTCCAGAGCAAAGAAGTGTAAAAAATCTGGGGGGCACGATGCGTTTAGGAACTCAGAAAATAATTATTGAAAAGGGTAGTATGGCGCATAAAATATACGGGAAACTGCAAATTTTTGAGAGGCACAGGCATAGGTATGAGGTGAATCCAAAATATATAGAGGAGTTTGAGAAGAATGGATTACACTTCTCAGGCAAGGATGAGAGTGGCACGAGGATGGAGATATTTGAATTGAAAGAGCATCCATTCTATATGGGCTCTCAGTTCCATCCAGAATTCAAATCAAGGCCATTAAAGCCATCCCCATTGCATCTTGCATTAGTTAGGGCAGCATTGAAGTACAAGGAAAATCATAAATAAAGGGAATAAACCTCCATTAATTTTTTATAAGAATTTTCCCAAGTGTATTTTTCTATGGAACCCCTTGCATTCTTCTTCAATTTCTCATACAAATTTTCATCATTTATAAGCATTTCTAATTTCTCCCTTAACTCATTTACATCTCTGGGCTCAGCTAGCAATCCATTGTATCCATCTCTCACTATTTCCGGTATCGCCGTTATCCTGAATGATACCACGGGCTTCCCAGCAGCTAAGGCCTCTGCTATGCTCATACCAAACCCCTCAGATATGCTCGGAAGACAAAAGATGTCAAAGGAATCATAGTAAAGGGGCACTTCTTCATCTCTTATTTTTCCTGCAAAAATGACCCTATCTTCCATTCTATATTTTTTTACTAAATTTTTCAGCATGTCCTCTATCCCCAAAATCCCAGATGTTTTTGGATTTGGATTTGGGCCTACCAGCACTATATATACATCTTTCATCTCTTTTGCTGCTTCAATAAGATATTGGGGGCCTTTTCCTGTGCTCAATCTTCCCACGAATCCTATAATTTTCTTATCCTTCGGGATTTTGTATTTCTCCCTTAAATAATTTCCATCGCTCTTTCCAAATTTTTCAATATCCACGCCGGGATGCACCACATGTATCCTTTCCTCTGGCAAGCCCAATTCCACTAGCCTGCTTTTTGTGTATTTGCTAGGGGTGATGTATGCAGTGTAAGGTAATTTGATTATGAAGCCCTCAAATCTCTCATACGTTTTTGAGCCTTCCCAGCCGGAGTATTCCTCGTACTTGCCTATATAAACATCGTGGATGTGTCTTAAAATAGGAATGTTTGAATTGATTTTGTGAAAATAAGAAAGTACGGGAGCTGCTATGTAAGAATGAGTATGTACCAAATTCGGCTTAATTTTTTTTATTTTTGATATTATTGATGTACCCATTTCCGCCTTTGAGAGACGATAATAGGGTACGCCGTCAATTTCTTCAAAATCCTTTGTATTGGGTAATTTTGAGGTAATAACATAACTTTTGTGCCCATCCCATCGTTGCATAGTGGAATATTTATGTACCACATACTCAACACCACCAATGTGTGGCAATGCAACATCGCTGATATGCACAAATTTCATACAGGGTGTATGTTTTTAAAGTTTTTAATACTTGGCTGAGAAAGATTTAAATTAGAGATTTTCAAAAAATTTATATAGGAAAATTTCCATAGAGGGCTGACAACTGCACTCCTCTATAATCCAATAGAAGGAGTGTAAGAAAGTAGGGAGGATGTAAATATGAACGAAAGAAGTATGAAAAAAATATTGTTAGTGACAATAGTGTTAGCAGCAGTATTACTCAGTGGCTTTTCAGTGATGTCTGGGAGTGCTGCAGCGGCAGCACCCAAACCTTCTAGTAATAACGGCACACTAGTGGTTGCATTTCAGAATGACATTTCAAACTTGAACTATTTTGACCCGACGACTAATACAGTGTGGAAGTCAGATGCCATTGGTTGGAGTTTTGAGACCTTGTATAGTTATACACCTGACTTGATACCATACCCAAACTTGGCAAAGAGTGCAACAGTTACTAGCCCTGATGGCTTGAATATTACAGTGGAATTGAGGCACAATGTGCATTTCCAAGATGGAGTACCTATGACTGCTAAGGATGTGGTGTTTAGCTACCAGACATTGTATTTTGACTCAATGTTTAAGACAAGCCTTGAGTGTCTATACTGGCCAACAGCAAAGTGGCCTCGTTGGGATGGAAATGGTACATCCCACATAGGTGTTGTAGCCACTGGCACATATACAGTTGTATTCCACTTGCATGAGCCGTATCCTCTGTTCTTCCAAGTGACTCTCAACAATCCTATAATTCCAGAGCATATATGGGCTCCTAACCACATAAAGTCCGCTGGTACTGGAGATAGTAATGATATGCAGCTGGATACTTCTTGGAGTGCCCCTGCAGCAACCATTGGTACTGGTGCATTCAAGTTTGTTGAGTGGAAGCCAGGTAACTATGTGAAGATAGAAGCATACAAGAATTACTGGGGTAAGGGATTATATACCACTTGGAGAGGCAAGCAGTGGCCTTGGTATCCTCAGTATGTTAGGACAATAATATTCAAGATTTACAATACATTGGATACAGCGGTTCTTGCTTTGAAGAGAGGAGAAGTTCAGTACATTGACTGGTCAATACCCGCAGGATATTACAACCAGTTAAAGACAGACCCACATATTGGCTCTATTATTGTTAATGATCAGGGATTCTTCTACCTAGCGTTCAATATGAGAAAAGAACCTATGAAAGACCTTGCATTTAGGCAAGCTGTTGCTTATTCAATTGATAAGGATTACATAGTTACAACCCTGCTGCAGGGTTATGGTACAAAGGGTACCGTTCCTATATCAATCACATCTGGTGCTTATGTTAATACCTCGGCAATTCCACCACCATTTGATTTGAATGCTGCTCAGAAGGTATTGGATAACGCAGGATACAAGGTTGGCTCAGATGGATGGAGACACGCACCTGATGGAAGTCCAATTAAAGAAACAATTCTCACACCTCCTAAGAGTTATGATCCTGTTAGGGCTGAAGCAGGTATAATGATACAGGCAAACTTGCAGAAGATAAAGCTCAACATACAGAGCATACCTACCGACTTTGATACAATAGTTGCAAGGGCATTTGTGCAGGTTAACTTTGATATGTACATTCTTGGATGGCTTGTAGGTGCATTTCCTGAGACATACTTGGAGGACTTCTTTGCAAGCTGGATGGCTGCTCCTATAGGTGATAATACACCTGGCTATAGTAATCCTACAGTTGACAAGCTTCTCAAGGAGATTAGGACAGATATGAACACTCAGGATAGAATTAACAAAATTAAGGAGATTGAAGGTATATTAGTGCACGATTTGCCTTACGATGTGCTTTATTACAGAAAGAACATAATGGCATTTAGAAAAGATATGTGGCAGGGATGGGTAGCAGCCTATGGTACTATTTGGAATGGCTTCTCACTTGGAGTTCTCCATCCGCCTATAGCCCCACCAACTCCTCCTGGGCCTGGTGGCGGTGGCCATCATCCAGGTCCTGTGACTAATGTTACTGGAAAGGCATTAACCGGCGTAGTTCCACATCTCTATGTGCCAAATGTTGCATATGCAGGTCAGTCAATTAACGGTGCGTTCTATGTAACTGATGCAAATGGTTTGCCCATAAAGGATGTTAAAGTTGCTATCTATGCATCCAATGGAGTTTGGGCAAATGGTACCACTGGTAGCTCTGGTGGATTTGCATTTAGCGTGCCTTTGAAGTTCCAGATGTATACTAAGCCAGTTACGCTCACATATTCCTTCTCGGTGAATATGAATGGACATAGCTACAATTACACTGGAGTTAAAGATATCAATGTGTATCTTCCAAAGAATGTTGCAAGGCTTAAACTAAGCATTGATAAGCCAATACTCACTCCTGGAGCAAGTGCCACTGTGACTGCCAAAGTAACTGATTTGTATGCGCATCCACTTGCAGGTGTGAATGTCACCTTGATGACAGAAGAAACATCCGGTTCTATAACACCTAGTTATGGTATAACAAATAGTGATGGTATTGTCACATTCCAGTACACGGCACCAACAACGATGACAAATATCAACTTCGTAGATATTGTGAAAGCAAAGATAAATGTGAATAATACAATCCTTACAAATCTACAGACCAGCACGCTATTTATACCTATACAAACTCAGGGAAGCAGCTGGTACAAAGTGCTCATAGAGCATGTTAGCAGCTATGGAATAACAGCAGGTCAGAATTCTCAGATAACTGTTAAAGTTGTGGATATTCATGGCAATCCTGTAGCAAATCATAAGGTATATGTAGCCGCTTATTACTCCAATGCAACTGATCCTAACTGGTATGGCGAGCAGCTTATACCAGCATGGGGAGTGCAGTGGGATACAACTCAGAAGACAACTGATAGCAATGGTGAGGCAACATTCACTCTAACTGCAACCCAGAATGCAGATATTCCTGTGATAGTTAAGGCCTACACTCAGGATACATATATGGCCTACGATACTGTGCAGATTTATGTGGGTAATGAAACAGGATTTGACCCATACATTGGTGCATGGACTGGTTTGTATGCAATGGATATGCATCTAAATAAGATAACTGCTGGCAATGGACAGCAGGTACAGGTAACAATGACCGTTTATAATGCCCAGAATGGCACACCTCTTGCCAATGCACTGGTCTTCATGGCAGTGTTTGGTACAAGCTATGGAATGGGTGCTGATTGGGCAAATAACGCAGGTACATATGTATGGTGGGCTGCTCAGAGTGTTATAGGAGGATACACTGATAGTAATGGTCAGTTCTCATACACTTTGAACACCAGTGCTCTAAGAGCAGATGCACCTATCTATGTGAGCGGTTGGATGGATGCTTATGGATATGGTAGTAATGCAGTATGGACAGGCCTTGGATTTAACTTCCCGTATCTCTTCGGCGTAAAGGATGGATTTATCCTCCAGAGGGCACCTATAATGGGCATATCCAAGGTAACAGTGAATGAGTTCTACTTCAGTGATACTATAAATAGCATGATTATGAGCGTAAAGGTTGTTGATGTGAATGGACCTCTCTCTGGAGTAACCGTATCTGCTAAATGGAGCCTTGGTACATACAAGAACAGCACAACTGCAACCACAAATGCTCAGGGTATTGCTCAATTCAACATAACAATTCAGCCAACTATTGGAGATAGCATAGTGGCTGTCTCTCTAAGCTTATCCTCGCCGAATCATGCAATGAATCTCAACTATGAGTATGATATACCATTCTTGACTGGCACGGCACAGCTCTCCAAGACAGAAGTATTCAGCTGTCTCAAAGTGATGACTGGCAGCCCAACCACCTATGTGGATATGGTACCATATATGGGCACAGCAACAATCAAGGTACAACTAGTTGGTGGATTGGAAGGCAAGCCAATTGCAAATGAAGAGGTAACCCTTTCAACACCTGCTGGAAGTGTTTCTCAGGCCACAACTGAAACCAATGCAAATGGTGTAGCTGTGTTCAACTACACAGCACCGAACATACTGCTACCTGCACACTATGTATTTGAGGTGTATTCCAAGAGCGGAGCCGTGTATTACTTCGGTGTTGAAGTAGGCGGCAAGTACAATAATACACTAGAAATAAGCAACTACATAAACGAGCTCAACCAGAAGATTGCAAATCAGAATGCACAGATTCAGGATCTACAGACCAAGTATAACAACTTGAATAACCAGTACAACTCCCTGCAGGATAACTACACATCCTTGCAGAAGGATTACAATAATGTGAAGAACCAGAAGAACTCTGCAGTTACAATGGAGTATGTGTGGCTCTCATTGTTCATTGTGTTCCTGATAATATCCATAGTGATGTACTTCGTTGGCAGAAAGAGCGGTGCTAAGAAGGCAGCTGTACCAGAGGAAGAGAGCACAGAGGAAGAGGAAACAGAAGAAGAGGAAACCACCGAAGAAGAGAGCTCTGAGGAAGAGATAACCGAAGAGAACGAAGAGGAAGAAAACAAAGAGGAGTAATCCTCTTTTAACTTTTTATTTTATTTTTGTTAGATTTAGCTCCATTGCAATTGTTGGATATCCAAGCTCAAAATTCTCTAGGACCTCTGGATGTATTTCTCCAAAGAACCCTATCTCCTCGCCTTTATAAATTCCTGCAACTCTACCTGAAATGAAGCTATTGTGCTCTATTTCCTTTATTTCATATTTCCCAATGCCTAAATCTCTCAGTATGGCTTCTGCATAGGACTTACTTAGTGTGAAGCTCGCTGAAGAATCTATGTACAAGAACGCAAGATGCTCTTCTTTCTCTTCTTGCATCACATATCCAATTTCAAATATTTTCTGTGGCAGTTCTCTATGCTTATTCTTTCGTAGAATTTCCATCAGGGAAGGAATGAGCCAGCTGCGCAGAGTGGTTCCATCTTCCGTTATTGGATTTTCAATCTCTACAAAGTTCTCTCTTGATAATCGCATAGCATTGTATTGAATTTTTGGAGATGTTATTGTTAAGGTTGTAACCTCTGAGAATCCTAGGCCAAGCATTATTTCCCTCACCATATTTTCAAAATCTTTTATCGTGCTTCCTATCTTCTCTTTCGTTGGCAAAGAGGGCTCAAAATTCTGAAAAGTCAAACCCTTGGCAATGTCTTCAATTATATCCACAGGGTGAAGAATATCCATTCTGTAGGGGGGAATTGTGACTTTTATTCTTTCATCCTTTATTTCAGCATCAAAGCGCATTCTTTGCAAGGAATCCAAAATCTCTCCATCGCTCAATTTCTTACCTAAAATCTTTTCAATATAATCTTTTTCAACTTCAATTTTTCCATACTCTAATTCTGGGGTTCTAATAATACTATCAGGATATTTTATTTCCACTCTTTCAATTGAAACACCTCTATCTGCAAAGGAGCAAGCTAGGATGTTGAGCACAGAGTTCAGGGTATTCAAATCTGTGCCTGTTATATCAATGAATATATTTTTCGTTTCATTAGTTATTTGAGTTAAATTTCCGTTGATTATTGGAGGAAATGATAGAACATTTCCTTGCGAGTCAAGTATAATTGGATATTCTTTCAATCCTTTGAGGATATGTGCATACTCTATACCTTTAGGATGCTCTTTTAGAATTTCCTCTAAGCTCATCTCATCTTGAAATCCCAAAGGGGCAAATTTAAAATCTTTATCCTTTGGAACATAGTAAAAAGGTGGCTTGACTTTATCAAAATCATGCAGTCCTATAGCCAATTTTTTTCTTTTTCTACCCACCGTTATATGCAATTTCTCTTGAAAATCCATCATACTCTTTATCATCAAATCGTCCACTTCTATCCCTTTAATTACAGCCCCCACGATGTAAGGCCTTATATTTTTCATTCTTTCATCCACAAATATTTCCACATTTCCATCTCTTGCTCCATATTTTGGAGCTCCTCTATCAATGCCCCAGAATCCCCTTATGGCTCTAACCACACCCTCAATTGTGTAGAGATCAGGTCTATCTGGAAAGAATTCTACACGAAGCTCCTTTTCATCTTCATCTTTAAAATCTGCTCCGAGCATATTCACATCTTTTATGAATTTATCTTCGTCAATGTTGAATCTCCTAAGCTCTTCTCTCTGCAATCTTATAACAGGCATAAGTACCAAAAAGATGTATTGTAAAAAAAGTTTTACCTTATTTCCTTTAAAGCGAGATCAACGGCTTCTTCGGGAGAGCTTGCCTCTATATACTTTCCTTTCGTTATCTTCTCCTCCTCCAATTTCCAAGAGTTCAACGCAATTACCGTCTTTCCTTCGTTCAAGGCAAAGGATATTTCGGATAGGGTGCCTACAAATCCATCTATGGCAATTAGAACATCTGCACTTCTTACTAGCAAATGATTTCTCGCTAAGCCATAGTATGTTGGAATGGCAATATCAACATAGGGATTTGCCTCTTCTTTGCCATAAGGCAAAATTCCAATGGTTAATCCACCCGCATCCTTTGCACCCTTTGAGGCATGTAGCATAACACCTCCCAAGCCACCGGAAGCGAGGATGCATTTATTCTTTGCAATTAGCTCTCCAACCCTATATGCCATCTTGCAAATCTCTTCTTCGCATTTAGAGCCACCTATCACGCCTATAATGGAATACATAAAAACATAAAAGAAAAGAGTGAGTTAAAATTTTCTAAAAACTTACCATCTGTTGTAGCTTCTCTTCTTGTAATTATTGTACCTTCTATTGTACTGCCTCTCGTGCTCTTCAGCGCTCATATCCAATTCTTCATTTATATCTCCAAGTTCTTCCTCACTCTTCTTTATACTTCCATACTTTCCAACATTCAGGCGCATGTGCCCGCGCACCAAAGAAATATAGCCATTGTCCACGTATATTGTCTCTCCCTCGTCAATCATATCTGCCTGCTCATTCCACAATGACATTATTATGGTGCCTGTCTCATCTCCAACAACGGCTTCGGTCACATGCTTTGTCTCACCATACTTGGTGTTAATCTCTTTTGGCTCTCCCTTATGCAGAACCTTTGCCAAAACATTAACTCTTTTGGCATTTGGGTTCAAGTCCTTTATTTTGGTTAATTCTTCCATTTTCTACACTTCCTTTTTCTTCAGGGCTAAAAGCCCAAGGCACTCTAAATGCTGATTGTATAAAAATATTCGTATATCCTATATTGCTATGTCTTATCACGACATGCTTGAGGAAAGAAATTAAATATTTGTTTTTAATAGCATATAATAGGATGAAAATAGTTCCCTTGGGCGTAAAGGATCTAGATACATTTATTCCTGGGGTACGGGAAGAATCTTTGAACATGATTTATGGCCCTCCAGGCTCAGGCAAAACAATATTTGCAATGCAGTATCTAGCTAGTGGAGCATTAAAAGGCGAGAGTGTTTTGTATATTTCCCTTGACCAACCAAGCTGGATGGTTCGCGAGAATTTTGAGGATTTTGATATACTTCTTGATGAAATTTATATTTTTGATGCAGTGCCTATAATTTCAGGAAAAGCGGAGATAAAGCCAGTTAGGGAGGTAACCCCCTTTGCTAAACCATCTAAAATGAAAAATGCTGAGAGAAACAGGAAACCTTTTGAAGCGGATGTATTGTCACTAAGGGCCACATTGAAAAATGTTTTTGATAGGATAAAATTTGATAGAATTGTGGTTGATTCTATAACCTCATTGAGATATTTTTATATGCGAGGACTAAATCCTAACTCTGGTGTGCATGCATTTTTGAACTTTTTAGAGGAAAGCTCTAATAGTGCCGTTCTAGTAACTGCTGAGGATTATGATAACCTTCTTTCTTCTAAGCCTTTAATGGATTCTGTATTTTATATAAACTCTGCGAATAGGAGTTTTGAGATGATAATTGAAAAGAGCACAGTTGCCCATGTTATTGATAAAATACCCTTGAGCCTGACTAAAAAGGGATTTTCAGTGGATGAGAGGTTCTATGTCAAATTTACTAGGAGGAAGGTTAAATGAAGGTGAAGTTTGGAGTAGTGGGGCTTGACAAGATGCTTGAAGGGGGCTTGATTAAGGGTAATACCTACCTCTTAATTGGCTCTTCAGGTACTGGAAAAACTGTTTTATCTACAAGATTTTTGCTAGAAGGATTAAATAATGGTGAAAATTGTTTATACATTTCCGTGGACAAACATCCTTCCTTGGTTCTCCAGCGAATTATGCTTGGTTTTGGTTGGAACCTTAGCAGATTGAGAGTCATGGATGCAGTTCCTACAGAAGCTCTTTACTCTGAATCTCCCTCCATAAAGGATATAACTGCCAAGGGAGAAATTCGTGCTGCCTATGAGGATTCAAAGAAGACAAAAGGGGGAGGGCTAAGTGTGGAGGCATTGGTTATAAAGGTAAATCAAGAGCTTAAAAGGAGTAAGATAGATAGGATAGTTCTAGATTCTCTCACAGTTTTCAAGAATTTTGCCATAGAAGAAAGTCGCACTTTGCTCAGCATACATAGATTGTTTGCATTCTTTCAGAATATTGGAGCAACAACGATAATAACAGCCTCAGATAAGATGGATTTGCGTGGTGAGATTCTTTTAAGCTCAGGAGTAATAAAGCTTGAGAAAAACCCGAGCAATAGTGGTGAGGAAAGATATATTAGGATTTTGAAAATGCGGGGCTCTGGCTACGACCCAAGGGCAAAGAGGATGTACATAACTGAGGATGGAGTATTCGTTTTAAGATGAAATTTTATATACTCAAAAATTTATAATGTTTTAATGAGCTATGAAATTCCTAAAGAGGATGAAATCAAGGAAATCTTGCTTAAAATTATGAAGAGAAGGGGCATAGTGGAATCCCAAGCTGAGTTGCATAGGGAGGTTATGAAACATCTTAAGAGGAGAAATAAAGAGTACAAGTTGAGTGGTAAAAGAATGAGAATAATTGCCCTTGCTACAGGCAAAATTAAGATAGAGATAAGGTACAAACTCACAGATAGAATTGTGGAAGAGATGGACAAATGCCCAGTTTGCGGAGGAAATATGGTAAGAATAGAGAATTCAACCCTTGATGGAGAGAATGTTGTTATAGGGTTCAAATGCACAAAGTGCCCTTACTGGACTGGGAAGAAGCTTAGAGTGCCCATAAGGTACATATTTCGCTACAAATCTTAATTATACCCAGGTAGCACGCTCTAATTCTCTCTCTTTTTTTGTTTTCTTCTTAAACTCTTTGTAATGCTTCTTGCATAGATGCACCTTTGTGCTCTTTCCTCCTTTTAGATTGAAAATTTTTTCTGCTTTTTTTCTAGATACCGTTTTAACCGCTACTTCATCGCATCCAACCACATCACATGTTTTCTCGCTCATAGGTTAGCAATTTCTTCGTGTATAATAATTTTTGCCTTTTCTCACGATAACTTTAAAATAAAAGTTACTATTATGCGGGTAAAGGTGATGGTACATGGCGACTTTCAAAGTGGTTATAAATGATACTAAGACGGGAAAATCGTATCAGAAGGAGATTACTGGCACTAAGGCTAACTCCCTCATAGGAAAGAGAATCGGGCAAGAGGTTGATGGAGTTTTTGTAGATTTGCCAGGGTATAAGCTTCTAATAACTGGTGGTACCGATAAGGATGGTTTTCCGATGAGAAAGAATCTTCAAGGTGCTCGCAGGAAAAAACTGCTTCTCAAAGGAGGCATAGGATTCCATCCCACTAGGTCAGGTATGAGAAAGAAGAAGATGGTGAGAGGTAATACAATCTCTGCAGACATTGTGCAGATTAATATGAAGATTGTGCAGTATGGTCCAAAGCCCATTGAGGAGGCCATAAAGGAAGGTGAAGCATGAGCCTTCCAAAACAGCCTGAAGTGAATATCGGAATGGTTGGGCATGTGGACCATGGTAAGACCACATTAACAAAGGCAATTACGGGAAAATGGACAGATACCCATAGCGAAGAGATGAGGAGGGGTATAACTATAAAATTGGGCTATGCCGATGCTGCCTTTTATAAATGCAAGGATGTTGAGCCTCCATCTTGTTATGTTTCAAACCCTTCAAAATGTCCAGATGGAGCCAATTTATTGCGTGTAGTTTCTTTTGTAGATGCTCCCGGGCACGAGACCCTTATGGCCACTATGCTAAGTGGAGCTGCCATAATGAATGGTGCGCTTCTTGTAATAGCCGCGAACCAGAAATGCCCTCAGCCACAAACTAAGGAGCATCTTATGGCTCTGGATATTGTGGGAGTAAAGAAGATAATAATTGTCCAGAATAAAATTGATTTAGTGAATGATGAGAGGGCTAGGGAGAATTATAGGGAGATTAAAGAATTCGTAAAAGGCACTGTGGCCGAGGATGCACCCATTATCCCTGTGAGTGCTCATCATGATGCAAATATTGATGTTCTCATTGAGGCAATAGAAAAGCACATACCTACTCCCAAATTTGACCCTAGCAAGCCTCCAAGATTGTACATTGCTAGGAGCTTTGATGTGAATAAACCGGGCACTAGGCCCAAGGATTTAGTAGGAGGGGTGATAGGGGGCTCCTTAATACAGGGAAAATTCAAAGTTGGAGATAAAATTGAAATTCTCCCGGGATTTTACATTTTGAAGGGGAACAAGGTTGAATGGGAACCCATACACACAGAAATTGTCTCCCTAATGTCTGGCGGAAGGTACTGGGATGAGATAAAGCCAGGGGGCCTTGTTGGGATAGGAACAAAATTGGATCCAGCTATCACAAAGAATGATGGTTTAATTGGAAGAATGGCTGGAAAGCCGGGAACATTACCCCCTGTGCTAACTAGCATAACCATGGATGTTCATTTACTTGAGCGTGTGGTTGGCTCTCGTGAAGAGAGGAAGGTTGAGAAGATAAAAACCAATGAGCTTTTAATGCTGAACATAGGTACTCTTGCCACCGTGGGTATTGTGACAAGTGGTAGAGACGATACTGTGGAGCTCAAGTTAAAATATCCAGCTGTGGCAGAGAAGGGCCAGAGAGTTGCAATCGGAAGGAGAATAGAGAACAGGTGGAGATTGATAGGTTACGGGATAATAAAATAATTTAATATTCTAATTTCATCTGATGCTGCTCTTTATTAACAAAACCTTTTAGATTATAACCCTCCACGACTAATTCGCTTAGTATTTGCACATAAGCATTATCGTAATTCTTGGTGGGAATGTAGGCAGAATTATTACGGGGCACATTGAATCCTTGCGATAGTAAAATCTCCAGAGCTTTTTTTCTCTCCTCTCCAACTATCTTCTCCCTATATTGGGGAATGCCAACATTGCATTTTTCAAGCTCTCTCATAAATATAGGCCTATTGAAAAGTTTGTAAAGAGTGTAAAGGGTTATATCAGGGGCCTCTTCCTCATCTATATCCCTTGCCTTCTTCCCAATTATTTCGTATATTGTCTTTTTTCTATTTTGCTGCACACTGTAAACCTTTGCAGGCTTAATGAATCTTTCTTTTAGGATTCCCATATCTGCCATGGCTTGCAAGTATCCTGTTAAAATAAGACGATGCTTCTTCACCCCCTTTTTCGCAAGCTCCTTGGATAAATCATTTATGGATCTACCATCCTTGCCCAAGATTTCGATTATCAGGTCCTTCAATGACTTGCCCACAATCTCCTTCTCCATGAAAATCTAAGATGTGATTTGCAACACTCTATAAATAGCTTTTGTTTTTTCATTCTTTCCCTTTATAAAATTCTTGAGCATTCTTTATATTTCTAATTCCATTTAACTCTGTGAGAGCTTATGTCCTCGTTGGGGAATCATCACGCTTGCCAAAAAAGCATCTTGTTGAAGTTCTACCAGGGAAGAGATTGATAGATTTGGTTGTTGAAAATTTGCAAAATATGGGGGCTGGATGTAGTTATTTACTCAAAAATATCCTTGAATGCTAACGCTCCTGTTATTGAGGATAAATCATCTTGGATTCTTGAATCTGTGTGCTCATTATTCAATCTTAGCAAAGAATTTTTTCTGTTTGGAGGGGATATGCCCCTCGTGAAAAGGGAAGCCCTCGCTATGCTTTTTGAGCAATTGGATGGAAAGAATGGTGTAGTGCCAAGATGGAGTGATACTGGCTATTTAGAGCCATTGCATGCGATTTACACTAAGAGAATGCTTTCTTGCCTTTGCAATGCAAAGAGTTTGACTAAGGGAATTGAAAATTGCCCCGCTGTGAAATTCGTGCCTGCTGAAAAAATGCCTAAAGAAACATTTTTCAATGTCAATACCAAGGAGGATTTAGAGAAATTAAAGAGTATGCTTTATTCGTTTAAATAATGAATTTCATCAAATTTCCCAAATTCGCAAAAGATAAATAATTCTGTTTCCATCTCTCCCTATGGAAGAAAAAGTGAGGAAGATAATTTATAAGCATAGGAATGACGATTCAAAGCTTCTGGCAATTCTGCACGACGTTCAGAATGAATTCGGCTACATTCCCGAGGATGCGATAAAAACTATTGCGAAAGAGTTAGGCATGAAGAAGGGAGAAGTTTACGATGCTGCATCGTTTTATTCCTTTTTCAAGTTCAAACCCGAAGGGAAGCACGAAGTGATGATCTGTGACTGCATAGTTTGCTACATCAAAGGCTCGGAAAGAATTATTGAAAGAATCGAAAAAGAGTTCGGGGTGAAGATGGGCGAGACCACGAAGGATGGCAAATTCACATTCAAAATCGTTGAAGGTCTCGGACATTGCGAGCATTCGCCTGTGATGATGGTAGACGGAAAAATTTACGGGGATTTAACTCCCGATAAGGCGGTGGAAATTTTGAGGGGGTGCGAGTGATGCTACTTCTCAAAGATGCACGGAATGTGGAAGATTACCTCGCACAAGGAGGATTCAAGGCGCTCCGCAAAGCATTGGAATTCGAGCAAGATGAAATAATAAAAGAGGTGGAAACTTCTGGGCTTTGGGGAAGAGGAGGTGCCGCGTTCCCCACGGGGCTGAAGATGAAATTCGTAAGAAAGGAGAGAAAGACGCCGAAGTACATCGTGGCCAACGCGGACGAGGGAGAGCCGGGAACTTTTAAAGATAGAGTTCTCATGGAGAGAAATCCGTACCAAATATTGGAAGGGATGATTATCTCCGCGTACGCCATAGGCGCCAAGAAGGGTTTTTTCTACATCCGCTACGAATACAGGGACATAGCAAAGGACATAGAGAGAAAAATAGAGGAATTACGAAGGTTAGGAATACTGGGCCCGAACATATACGGCTCGAAATTTTCATTTGACATTGAACTCGTGTTAGGTGCAGGAGCTTATGTTTGCGGGGAAGAAACGGCGCTGATGGAGAGCATTGAGGGGAAGAGGGGATTTCCGAGAATAAAACCACCTTATCCTGCGCAGTACGGGCTTTGGGGAAAGCCTACGCTGATTAACAATGTGGAAACCCTCGCGAATATACCCGTAGTGATGAGGATGGGAGGAGCGAACTACAGCAGATTGGGAAAAAAGGGGTGTAGTGGGCCAAAGCTTTTCAGCGTGAGCGGATTCGTGAAGGAGCCGGGAGTTTACGAGGCGAATTTAGGGGAGAAAACAATCGGAGAGATTATCGAGCTCGCCGGAGGAGTTGAGGGGAAATTCAAAGGAATCATGCTGGGCGGCGGGGCCGCGGGGTTCATACTCAACGAAGAGTATTTAGATATGCCTCTTTGCTTTAAAGATGCAAAAGAGCGCGGCTTATTTTTAGGCACAGGAGATATAATAGTTTTCAACGAATCAGTAGAGCTTTGGGATATTCTGCTCAACATCGCAAAATTCTTCGAGCACGAGTCCTGCGGGCAGTGCTTCCCCTGCCGCTATGGCACCAAGAGGATGCGGGAAATAATTGAAAAAATTGTTTGCGGCGAGGGGAGAAAAGAGGATATAGAGAAACTTAATGCGACTGCGAGGGCGATGAAAATAGCCTCGCTCTGTCCTCTTGGCACGAGCGCGATGCTCGCTTATGAATCCGCCATGAATAATTTCCGCGAGGAGCTCATGGGGGTGATTCAATGATTATAACGATTGATGGAAAGAGGGTTGAAGTTGAGGAAGGGAAGACCATTCTTCAGGTTGCGAGGGAAAATGGCATCGAGATTCCTGCGCTTTGCAATTACATTGATGGGAATCCCATAGGCTCCTGCGGGCTGTGCGTGGTAAGCATAAAAAATGGTGGAAGAGAATATCACGCGAGGGCATGCGCCACGAAAGTTGCAGAGGGAATGGAAATAGAAACACATACTCAAGAGGTGGAAGACGCAAGGAGAACGATTTTGAAGATGTTGGCTGAGGAGCACGGGGAGATTGGGGGCGAGGCTAAGGAATTGTTTTTGAAGTACGGAATAAAAATAAAGAGCGATAAAAAGAGGGAAGCGCCGAATCTCTTAAATAATCCTTTCATCTCTTTCAACCCTAACGCCTGCGTCTCATGTTTCCGCTGCGTGCAGGCCTGCTCGCTCATAAAAGAGAACCATGTTTTGGTGCGAGAGAATCGCGGATCAAATATAGGAATCGTAGCAGGGATAAATGAAGCTCTCAAGGATGCTGGCTGCGCCTTCTGCGGCGCGTGCGTGGACGCGTGCCCCACCGGAGCGCTCATGGATTTGACCGCAAAAGAGGAAGAGACGAAAAAGATCACATCTATCTGCCCGTACTGCGGCGTGGGGTGTGCCATAGATTACTATGTTTCAGGCGATGAAATAATCTACGCTAAGGGCTCTCCCAACGGGGTGAACAAAGGGGACGATTGCATTAAAGGCCGCTACGGCTGGCAATTTGTACACAGCGAAGAGCGATTGAAGAAACCTCTCATAAAGAAGAATGGAAAGTTTGAAGAAGTCACGTGGGATGAAGCTTTGAACTATGTGGCCTCGCGCCTGAAAGAAATAAAGGAGAAATACGGCGCGGACAGCATCGCTGGTCTCTCATCTGCGAAATGCACCAACGAGGAGAATTACCTATTTCAGAAGTTCATGCGCATCGTAGTGGGCACTAACAATGTGGACCACTGCGCGAGGCTATGTCATGCTTCCACCGTGGTCGGATTATTCAAAGTGTTTGGCAGCGGAGCAATGACAAACAGCCTGGAAGATTTGGAGAAAGATGCGGAGTTGTATTTTGTGATAGGTTCAAACACGACCCATGCGCATCCTGTGATTGGGACTATGATTAAAAGATCGGTTAAAGGTCGTGGCGCTAAATTGATAGTTGCGGACCCGCGGGATATCGAGCTTGCGGAGTATTCCGATATCCATTTAAGGCATAGGCCGGGCACCGATGTCGCTTTGATCAACGGAATGATGAATGTGATAATCTCCCACGGGTTGGAAGATAGAGAATTCATAGAAAACAGAACGGAGGGATACGAGAAATTAAAGGAAATCGTTAAGAAATATACGCCGGAGTATGTGGAGAAGATAACCGGTGTGCCTAAGGAGGACATAATAAAAGCGGCGGTTCTGTATGCAGCCCATAGATCAGCGATAATTTACGCAATGGGAATAACGCAGCACACTTCTGGCACGGCAAATGTGGCCTCGCTCGCAAATCTTGCGCTTCTAACTGGCAACGTGGGGAAGAGAGGCACTGGAGTGAATCCCCTCCGCGGGCAGAACAACGTTCAGGGTGCCGGCGACATGGGCGCTTTACCCAATGTGCTTCCCAGTTATGCGAAATTGGGAACGAGAAGAGCGAGGGAAATAGAAAAAATATGGGGTGGAAAAATACCGGATAAAGAGGGATTAACCATTGTTGAGATGATGCACGCCGCTTCTAAAGGAGTGATAAAGGCGATGTACATAATGGGCGAAAATCCGGCGGTGAGCGACCCTGACCAGAAGCATGTGATTCAGGCGCTAAAGAACTTGGAATTCTTAGTAGTACAGGATTTATTTATGAGCGAAACCGCTCAACTTGCGGATGTAATTCTTCCCGCAGCTTCCTCTCTCGAGAAAGAGGGCACGTTCACCAACACAGAGAGAAGAGTGCAATTACTTCACCGCGTTCTTGAACCCGTAGGGGATGCTAAGCCCGATTGGTGGATAATTCAGGAAATAGCTAAAAGAATGGGCGCGGAGTGGAATTATGAAAGCCCGAAGGACATATTTGAAGAGATAAGGAAGGTTGTTCCGCAGTACCGTGGGATAACATACGAGAGAATAGAGAAAATGGGATTGCAGTGGCCGTGTCCCAGCATGGAGCATCCCGGGACTAAAATTCTCCACGAAGATACCTTCCCGACTCCAAACGGATTGGCCAAATTCTCCCCTTACGAGTACAAGCCGCCGGCAGAAGAGCCGGACGAGGAGTATCCATTTGTGCTCACCACAGGGCGCACTTATGAGCATTTCCACACGGGCACGCTGACGAGAAAAATAGATGGCTTCAATGAACTCATTCCAGAAGCATTCGTTGAAATTCACCCAGAGGATGCGGAGAAATTAGGTGTGGAAGAAGGAGATTGCATAGAGGTGGAATCTCGTAGAGGAAAGATAAGGGTGAAGGCGAAAATAGCGAGGATAAAAAAAGGTGTTGTGTTCATTCCATTCCACTTCGCAGAGAGCGCAGCGAATGTTCTTACCATAGACGCACTGGATCCTGAGGCGAAGATTCCAGAGTTGAAGGTTGCGGCAGTCCGTTTGAAGAAGTGCTAAATCACTATTTTTCCATTTACTATTGTATGCTCAACATTCAGTCCGTTTAGGGAGTACACGATGTTTGAGACAATAGTATCCTTTCTCAAAGGCAGTCCATTTGGCTCTGGATTCAAAATGACTAAATCTGCAAGTTTTCCCTCTTCTATGCTTCCCGCATTCAATCCCAAAGCTTTTGCAGCGTTTATTGTGGCAAAATCAAGGATGCTTTGAGCATTAGTTGCAGAGGCATCCCATCTCTCATTCTTATGCAACAAAGCTGCGAATTTCATAACCTCAAACATGTCAAGATTGTTATTACTCACAGTGCTATCCGTGCCCAAAGTTATGAGGATTCCATTATCAAGCATTTCAGGCAGAGGCATTGAGCCACCGTTTCCAAGCTTCATATTGCTCGTTGGATTGTGAGATGCCTTAACCCCATTTTTTGCCAGAATTTTTATTTCGTGAAGAGTTAGCCAAACAAGGTGCGCTGCTATGAGCTTTGGATTTAAGAACTCTATCTTTTCTAACCATTCCACAGGCCTCATCCCTGTTTTTTTCCTATGCTCATAAACTTCTTTCCTTGTTTCTGAGATGTGCATGGTTATGAGGGTATCATATTTCTCCGCAATTTCCTTTGCCTTTAACAATGTTTCTTCGTTGCAAGTATAGACGGCATGGGGAGCTATTAGGGGAGTTATCAAATCCTCATTTTTAAATTCTCTAATGAAATTTTCAGCATTATTTAGAGGATTTCCCTCTTGGGTGGTTATATCTTCATCCACCACAGCCCATCCCAAAAATGCCCTTATTCCTAATTCTTTGGCTGCTTTTGCAATTGCATCCTCATCGCTGTACATATCTACAAAAGCCGTTGTTCCTGTGCGAAGCATCTCTCTTATTCCTAATTTTGCACCATTGTAAATACCTTCCTTGCCCCTTTTTGCCTCCTCTTTCCACATCCTCGTTAAGAATTCTTCAAGATTAACATCATCCGCTATACCCCGCATATCCGTCATTCCCACATGCGTGTGCGTGTTTATCAGTCCGGGCATTGCAATTTTTCCCTTTGCATCCAAGATATACTCTGCTTCTACATTTACATTTCCTATCTCAGCAATTTTATTTTCTTCAATGTAAATATTTCCCTGCAGAATCTCCCTTTTCTCGTTCTGCGTAACAATCCAAGCGTTTTTTATCAGAATGCTCATAGCCGAGTAATCTCTCTTGGATATAAAAATTTAATCAAGCCAAAGATTATATGAGAGAAAGGTATTAGCATTCCAGTGACGAGGATAACATTCTTGGGAAGTGGCGGAGGTAGATTTACCACAATTTATCAAGTTCGGGCCACTGGAGGGGTTTACATAGAGGATACCCTCAATATTCACATAGACCCTGGTCCGGGGGCTTTGGTTCAGATGCATAGATTCAAAGTTGACCCAACTAAAACGGATATAATTGCCATCTCCCATGCGCATACTGACCATTATACAGATGCAGAAGTTCTTATAGAGGCCATAACAAATGGAGGCACGAAGAAGAAGGGCTTGCTTGTTGGCTCAAAGAGCGTTTTAGAAGGATACGATGAATTTGATCCGATTATTTCAAAATACCATAGAGGATTGGTGGATAAGGTTGCAGTTCTCTCTCCCGGAAATGTGGTGCGTTATAAAGGGATTAAAATTAGAGCAACAAAATCTTATCATAATGACCCAACAACGATTGGATTTAGAATTGAGACATCTCAGGGCTTAATTTCCTATGTGGCAGATACAGATTACAACAATTCTTTGATAGGTGCCCATAGAAATGCAAGGGTGCTCATTCTTCCTGTTACAAGGCCTCTGGGGGCTAAGATACCATACCATCTGAGTACAAAAGAAGCTGCAAAAATAGTGAAAGGAATAGAGCCAGAGATTGCCATATTGACACATTTTGGACTTAAAATGATAGAAGAAAATCCAGAATTTCAAGCTGACTGGATATGGAAAGAAACGGGGATAAGGACGATAGCTGCGGATGATGGTATGGTTGTGGAAATAGATAAGGAGATAGAGATTATTTAGACCTCCTCTCTCTAAAGTACCTATCTTCTTCCAAGAGCTCTTCCATCAAATCGCTTATCTTCCATTTTAGAGA
>WAPW01000100.1 GCA_015520565.1 Candidatus Aciduliprofundum sp.
AATGGAGATAGAGATGGCAAAGTATGAACATTGAGGCAAAGAATATGGTGAGCGTGTTTATGGATAGGTACTCCTCGCAAATACTCCTTGGAACATCCACAAGGGCCAAGGGAATAAGGGAATTGAGCAGAGAGTACAATATACCTGTAACCGTATGCTATAGGCGCATTAAGAAACTTGTAGAGATGGGATTGCTAATGGAAGAGAAGGTGGGAAAGAGATTAAAGTACAGGTCAAGGATCAACGATTTCAGTGCCGTTTTGGACTTTGAAGGAAATAGGATGAAAATAAACATGGTTGCAGATGGAGAGAGCTATGAGATTGAAACACCAATTTTATAAATCCAAGGCGTTGGTAATTGCGCTTCTATTTGCCCTTGTTTCCACATCTTTATTTGGAATTATAGCACATTCTGAGCAGACGAATATGGGCACATCTAATGGTACTCTACTGAATGATATTGTATGGAGGGCCACTGTAAGGCTTACTTGGCTTGGAAACTCATCACATCCGGATATTATGAGGAGTACTGATGGAAATTACAATATTGTGTGGCAGGATAATAGAAATGGGAACTGGGATATTTACTATCTCAAAGTTAGGCCAGATGGATTTAAATTGGTTAATGATACCAGAATAACGGATTTTGGAGGTAATGACTCTAATCCGGTTCTTGCAGTTAAAGGTGATCATATTTATATTGTGTGGCAGAGATTTATCAACAATCATTGGGCTATCTATTTTTCAAGATTGTTGTATAGCAATAAGAACATAATAATAGAAATCCCCCCAATACCCATTAGAAAAGTTAATACAAATTGTACAGAGCCCAGAATAGCAATAGATTCAAAGGGATATATACATCTTGTTTGGCAGGAATGGAATAATACCCATTGGGAAATAATGTACGATAAAATAAATTCATATGGCACGCCTATTTTTTCTCCCATAAAGGTGTCCCAGAGCTATACAAATTCAATAAGACCTGCCATAGTCGTGGATAAAAAGGATGATGTACATATTTTTTGGATCAGCTATTCTACAACTCCAGGTTATAGCGTGTTTTATAGAAAATTGGACCCAAATGGTAGTTTTCTAACTGTGCCTAGGAGAATAAGTGTGGTATCTCCTAAAACCACTGTGGATTCATATTATTACAATGGCTCTCTCTATACTGTATTTTCCTGCTCTAGAGAACGGCTTGCTTATGAGGTAATATTCACCCGTTTAAACTCCTCTGGATATACCAAAGTTGATGATACTAATTTAACAATAGCGGATAAAATAGATTCTATGTATCCCCACTTGGCTGTTATCCACGATAGAATGTTTGTTGTTTGGAATGATTACCCTATGGGAGTAATAAAATTTTCAATTTACGATTTGGATGGTAATGATATCGGAAAGGTTCTTAATATTAGCGCTTCAAAATCTTTCTTCCCTTCAATATCCGTGAGTAACGAGACAATAGGAATTGTATGGCAAAAGAAGGTTGGTGATAAATTTTATTTGTACTTTAGAAGCGCGCAATTTCCAGATTTAAAAGTTATGGGACTTAATCTTAATGCAAAGGGTTCTAACATAACGGTTGATTCTTTAATTTATTCTTCTATATCAATGAACATAACTTATGGGATATATCTTGATGGAAAACTGGTTGTTCTCAACAATACCTATGTTTCTGGAGTTGAGGAGATTAAGAATGTTATAAATGGCACTCCTGGATGGCATAAAGTTAAAATTGTTTTGGACCCATTTAATCATATAATTGAGACCAATGAAAATAACAATGCTATGGAAGGGATGGTTTATGTGAAACATTATTCATTTAAATTGTATCTAGAGCCCTTGTACTATCTTCCTGCTGGTAGATGGAGTAATATAAGCGTTTATATAACTAACACTGGAAATTGGGTTGATAATTACACAATTAAGATGAATTATAATGAATCTCTTTTCAAAGTCAATGATAGCTTAAGAAATGTGGAGTTAGATGAAAGTGAGAGCAAGGTGATTAACTTTGAAATTTATACATACCGCTCCACCCTTGTTGGAAATTATACTTTAAATATTTCAGTACAATCCAAAGCTACGGGGAGAGAGGAAAGTAAGAATTTAACTGTGGAAGTTTTGCCCTATGTTAATTTTGATATTGAGTATGTGCCTCTATATACTGTTTTACCTGGAAAGAAATTGGATATAGAATTCATAGTTGAGAATACTGGAAATTGCAACGATACATATTATATAACCTTGAAAGAGGAAAAGAACTGGCCAATTTTATTTGATAAAGAAAAGATAAATGTTAGCTATCATTCTTCCTATTATCTTAATCTCAGTTTGCTTGTGCCAAACGGCACTTATGGATATGCCAAGAACTATGTGAATTTAACTATAACCTCATCAACCTTAAATATAAGTAGGAATGCCTCCGTGATGCTTTTAGTGCAGCCGGTTCACAAGGCAGATGTTTATGTAATGTCCTTGGTTGAGAATGGAACATACTATTACACAACAAAAATAAAAGTTATAAATTTGGGAAACATGAATGATCTTTTTAACATAAATTTGACTGGCTCTGCTTCAAAATTCACATATCTATCTAATGCATCTTTAATTTTAGCTCCCCAAGAGAGTCGTGTAATAACCATCCATACTTATTTTCCTCCATATATGCCCGCTGGAGCTTATAAGCTCAAATTTTCTGTGGAATATGGAAATACTTCTTTGGCATCGGTTCCCATAGTATTTACTGTTCAAGAAAGCCATCAATTTATAGTTAATGTTTATGTAATTTCTCAGGGCAAGCATATAAAATTTGAGGCAAATATAAGAAATGTTGGAAATACTCCTGAGCTTATTTTGGTGATGCCCAAGCTCTTAGAGAAGGTTAATGCTACTTGGATTCTTTACTACCATGGCAAGAATTTCACGAATGTAACCACGGTTTATGTAAAACAAGGGCAACAGGTCAATGTTACCATAACTCTAAATACCACGCTCCACAAAGGAATGCATAAAGCCAATATAATGTTCCGCTCAGCATCGCATATAGCAAAAAATGTCACAGTTGAATTTAGGGTAGGAGAGAAAAGCATGTGGGATAAAATAATGGATATGACAATGGGGAATTTGATGTATGTTGCCATAGTCATAGCCGCAATAGGTGGATTTATGGTTTATAGAATGAAGTTTAGAAGATGATTCTATATTGATACTCTTTCGTGAGAATTAAAATTTTTAATCATTTTTATAGAATTGTATCTAAATATTTTTAAACCCCTTACCATATCTCATTTTGGAGCCCTTAGGAAAGAGGGCTCTAGAGAAGAGAGACCCGAGGTGATGAAGGATGAAGAAGGTATGGAAGAATAAGAAAGAAAAAGGCGAAATGGGCATCGGCACCCTGATAATCTTCATAGCAATGATTATAGTGGCTGCCGTTGCCGCAACAGTGCTCATACAGACAGCGTACCAGCTACAGCAGCAAGCAGAGGAGACAGGTAACATAGCCATTCAGGATGTTGCCACTGGGTTCAAGATAATACATGTTGGAGGACAGGTTGACCTCAATGCAAATCCACCAAAGCTTACTACCATTGAGATAAAGGTTGGCCTGTTAGCTGGAAGCCCTGCTATTGATATGAAAAATGTACTAATTGAATTAACAGATGGGACCAAGGATGTAACTCTGAACTATACAGCTGTTGATATAATTTCCAACGGAACTACATGGGGTGCAACTACCTTCACTGCTCAAATCTTAAGAGATATGCCACCACAGAATTGGCAAAGTGAGAAGGTAGTTACTCAGGGAGATATTGTAAAGATACTCATAAATGCAACTGCAGTAGGATTGAACCTCACTCCGCAATCTCAGGTAACCTTGCAGATAATACCCAAGCATGGTGTGCCTACATATGCACAATTCATGGTGCCTGCTACACTAACTACAAAGTACGTTGACCTCTACTGAATTCTTTGACTTTCTTTGTACTAGTGCACCAGTGAACAAGGATTTCCTAAAGCTTGGAGGTGATAAAAATGGCAGGGCTGTTTAAAAAGAAGAAACCCAAGGAAAAGAAAAAGAAACCAGTGAAGTCGGCAGAGAATGTTGCAGAGGTTCCCCCAGTGCCAGCAGAGAATGAGCCAGAAGTTCCAGAGGTATCAATAAGTGACACGGATATTGAGAAGGTTCTTGGCAGTGCACTCAAAGGCCTTGACATAGATGAAATAACCACGAAGCTTGATGACATTTCAAGGAAGATTGATGAGTTTCAAGCTAAAATTGAACGCCATGATTCAATGATTGGCTCTTTAGAAAATGAGATCAGCGAGATAAGGAAAGTAAACGAGGAGATGCAGGATAACATAAAGAGGCTCTTGGACATCTATGAGGTGGTGTCTCAGAGAATAAATCCCTTCATTGATATGAGCGAGAAAAAGGGAATGCCCATAACACCGGATACAGTTATACCTCCAGAGGAGCCAAGCTCAGTACCTCCTCCAGTGTTTGAAGAGAGTACGGAAATTCCAAATATTCCGATGGAAACACCTGCTGAAAAACTGCAGGAGAAAACCCAAGAGTATGTTCCAGAGAGAAAAGCTCCAATGAAGAAAGAAGAGCCAGAGTTGCCTAAGCCCAGCGAGGGACCAATACTCAAGCATATCAAGAAGGACTATTATACAATAGTGCTCCTAATGCGTTGGATAGAGTTCCTGTTTGAGAGAGTGAAAAGGGACAAAATCACACTGCTCTTGGACTACTATGTGGACATTGGCTGGATAAGTAAGGAAGTAAAATCAGAGATAATGGCGTATGCAAGAGGTGAGGTTCAAGATGTTACAAAGTATTTCCCTGAAGAAGAGATAGAGGCGGAAATAGAAACGCCTGCAGGAACTATAAGAGCACCAAAGCCAAGGGTATACAAGAAGGTTGAAGATTGGAGATTGAGTGCAGAGGACCATTTGAAATCCTTGCTCTTCATAATGAAAATAGCAGGTATAGAGGTGAACAAAGACAAGCTAAATTCCTTAGAACAGGAAATCGAGAAATTCAAAAAATCCCTGTGGGAGTACCACGGGGTTTAAATCTTTTTATTATTTTTTAGGGTTCTAAGCCATAGAGCTCCATCAATCTTTTGAACTTGCGCCATTCTTTTAAGAATTCTTTGCCATCTTTTGTGATTTTGTAAATGCTCTTTCCCCCATTATTTTTGACTTCAATCAAATTTTTCTTTTTCAAATTTTCTTCTATTTCTTTAAAAACAGAATATGAAACATTAGCCCTGCGCAATATAATTGAAACTGTGCATTTATCCTCCTGAGCAATTATGGATAGCACATCGAATACAACCCTACTCTTAGATCTTTTCTTCTTCATAGGCCACCCTCAGTCCTGGGATTATGAAGAGTGCAGTACCAATCAAGAACAGTGATGATATTATTGTGTTTAGATACTGATGCTCGCTTATTATCGTTAGAAGTTGGGATACAACAGCTAAATCAAATAAAATTAGTGAATAAAACACTATGGATGATGTACCCTTCTTTGCTATGATATTCTTTCCCATCTCTACAAGGTTGAATGTTATAAAGTAAAATGAAAATATAATGGCAAGATCGCTTGAGTATGCTATGAATGGTACCACAAAGAAAAGCTCTTTTTTAAGATAAGCTCTATACATATTTAGAAAGAATAGCATTTCAGATAGATAAATAAGCATTATGAAGAGCTCGTAGTGCCATATTGCATAAGCTAAGTAGAAAAGGTAGAATAGTACAAGGAAAATGTAGAGTAGAAAATAATGCATTTTTCCCGCTCTGATTTTTAAAGGTAGAACGATTAAAGGCAGTATGGAAATTATAAACCCTATAACTGCAATTATTAGCTCCATTACTATTCCCAATGGTTTGTAAGTTTAAAAGTTTTTTCTTACTTCTCTTTTGTCTGATGGAAATCAAAATTATTTAAAAACATGTCCTTATTTTGTCTGTCAACATGTCAAACAATGGTCATATTTAAAGAAAAATTAGTTTTTTACTACTTCTTCTTGCAAAATCTTATGTTTTAATATTTAAGTTTTTTGGATGATTGAACCAAAAAGCATTTATATGTTATCTTTCATATGGTTAAATGCCGAGGCATTCCCCTATAAACCAATAGGAGGAGTGTCAAAGAACAAGGAGGATGAAAAGATGAAAGAAGGAAAGAAAAAAATATTGTTAGCGGTTTTAGTGATTTCTCTAGTGCTTCTCAGCGGACTTGCAGTGCTCTCCAGTAGTGCATCGGCACAGAGTGCCACACCGAAACTCAGGGCTATTTCAGGCTCATTAACAGTGAACCCAGTCACCTATACTAGTGGTGCAAGTAATGTAATTGCGTATGTGTCTGGTGGGAATTTTGATCAGGGTGCCACTATTGATTTTTATTTGAGTTCTAGTGACTCATCAAATGGTATTATTGGAGGAGCTATAGGTTCTTATACTCTTAGTGCACATTCTACAACTCTGAATAACCCAGTTGTATTCAATATACCAAGTGTATCACCTGGAGATTATTATATATTAGCTGAAGAACAAGGTGCGCCTGGATATGTGTCTACAACATCTCCAGTGCATATAGTGAGTGCTACTCCTAGCGTAGCTATGTCTCCATCTAGTGTGAATGTGGGATGGCATGTATATGTAATGGGCAGTGGTTTTGATCCTGATGCAGCATTAAAGTTCTATGTAGGTTATCCAGGATCTTCATTGGTGCTGGGCACAGCTTCTACAGATGATTATGGAACATTCTTTACGGAGATTACAATACCTGCAATGTCTTATGGACAATACACATTGATTGCACAAGAAACTAATGGATATTCCTCATCATATCCATTGGGTACTATAACAGCACAAACTACATTCCAAGTAACTCCTAATATTCAGGTATCCCCAATTAGTACTGATGGTTCAGAGGGGTCTACATTTACCATAACAGGTAGTGGCTTTCCAGCAGGATGGGTTATTGAAGGTTACTCTTCTACTAGCACTGGTACATCTGCAATAACAATAGCTGGTGTAAACACCTATTTTGACAGTGTGACTATAGCTTCTGATGGTTCCTTTACAGTCACTGTAACTTTGGCTGATGATGTTACAACTAGCGGAGAATTGCCTGTAAGTATTACTGTTACAAATCCATCCACCTCAAGCACACAGAGTTGGACATTCCATTATAAGATATGGTTATCTATTCCTGGTTACAATCCTACTTTGCTTGTTCAAACATATGGCTATTGGAGCACTTATGGTTATCCGGGTCAAACCATGGTTATAACTCTATCTGGGTTCCCGGCTTCATCAGTAGTGAATGTTTACTTTGATTCCCAGATTATAAAGATCACCACCGATTCTAACGGTTTTGCTAGGTACTATACGGATGTACCTTCACTTCCAGCAGGTGTGTATACTGTTGTAGCCTCATCACAAGGATTGACTGCATCTAATACATATAAGATAACAACAAAAGCATTCATTGATGACTCTGCAGGATATGGTTTAGATGAAGAATACGCAGCTAGTGGCTCTGTGGTAACTATAACAGTAGTTGGTATGCATGCTTACGAAGAAGCTAGTATTAGCGATGGCAGTACAGATTTAGGCACTTTGTATGCTAATGGTGTGCAAGTAAATATAATTAAAGGAGGCTTTGATCCATACACGGATGAGTTTGTAGCTACCTCCAATGGTGTGCTTATGCTCAACTATACAATAAAATACAGTCCATCTACTACAAATACAGGAACTTCATCCACTATACAGGTGAATGTGGATAGTGGTTATCACAAGACTGCTGAGTATTACATGGTTGGATATGCAAGGATAAATGGCATAGGCTCTTCTTATCAGCCAGGAGCTACTGTGAGCATTAGCGTATCAAATCTTCTTACTCCCGATGTGTATCCCGATCTAACTCCAGAAACTCTCTCTTATCTAGGGCCATTTAGCATATATATTGATAATCAGCAGATAACTCTAACATCACCTCAGGGTACTACATTCTATCCAAGTAGTGGAAGTGCTAATATAGTGTTCAAGATTCCTACGAGTATGAATACAGGACTCCATATATTATCAGTTGTAAGCTACGGAGGTGCAGCTCTAGATTCTGAAGAGCTCATAGTTAGCTCACCTACCCTAAATAGCGGTGTAATAATGATAGATCCTTACTACAGTTTAATATCCGTTGGTGGTCAGGGTACCTCTAATAGTCCATTTATGGTGTATCCAGATGACTGGTTGGTGTTTGATCTATATAACTTCCCAACCAATTCTCACATAACTATGACATACTATACGCAGGACGGAGCTCATACCTATACATTTACCCCGGATGCAAATGGTGCTAAGCAATTTGAGTATGATATACCTGCCAATATAGGTAATATTCCTTATAAGATATCCTTCAGTGCTACTGTGGGTAACTATCCAGTTACCATAACTGGAGATACTTATTACTATGAGATTGTTCCAGTGGTGGCTTGGAATAGTGCTAGTAACTTTTGGTTATATGGACCTGTAACAGATTACTATACATGGAATGGAATGCCTGCTAATGCAGGGAGCACGGTAGGTTTCTATGCATATGGACTTACGCCTAATACAGTGTATGATGTGTATTTGAGTGATTCTACATCTATCTCATCTGCAAGTGCTGTAGGGTACTTTACAAGCGATAGTGATGGCAAAGCTCAACCTTCTGTGAATTTACCATCCTACATAGATAGTGGTACCTATTATCTTGATATAATGCCTGCATCTAGCAGCAGTACCACAGCAAGCTTGTATTTGACCATTGACATTGTCCAGCCTATGCCACTCTATGCATTCCCAGGTCAAATAGTTAATATAGGTCCAATTGGAGTTAATCCACCTACGGGAACTCAATACTACAAGGTAACAATATCACTCAACGATACTGCTTACAAGACAATTGATGTATATCCACAGCATAATACTTTGAGTTTCAGCTTCCAGATGCCTAATGGCAATCCTGGCAACTGGTGGATGGTAAGCTATAATGCAGTACCTGTGGTCGTGAACACTATAAAGCAGAGCATACCTGCTAATGCGGTTGCAACAAGCATAACTCCACATATTTATGATATAGCTACAACATATCCACAAACAACATATAGCAAGTCTGGCGAGGCTACATTTACTTTGCCCGATGGATATAGTGTAGATCCCTCCACAGTTAGCATAGTTATAGAGCTTGCTCCTGGAGCTGGAATGGCTCAGAGCGCAGCAGTGGCAGTGAATAATATACATATCACAAATGTAGCACAGAATGGTAATGAATTGTATGTGGATTATGTAGTTACCTTCACACTCACGGGCTTTACTACAAACCCTGCAGTGGTTGTTGTGAACTCTGTTACTGCAAGCTTTACTGGAACTGGCAGCGTTGATGCAGTAAGCTTGGCTAATCCTCAGCTTGGTCCTCTTCCTAGCTCATACCATACAGGAGATATGGAGAATCCTAATCCTACTGTGACCGTACATTATGCACTACCAGATGGTGTAACAGCAACATCTTTCGATGTGAGTGCTCTTAATATACTTGCTTCTGCTGATAGTGGAACAGTTACATCTCATTTAGAGGGTGATAATATTCCTTCTACACCAATATCTGGAGAGTTTAATGCTCAGTATACAGTTCAGTTGACTATTAGTGATTGGACAAGCGCACCGGTTACTGTTAGCTTTAATGACTTTGAATTACCTTATGAGGGTACATACACACCCACCTCCGTTGCAGTGGCACCTAATACTGTGGATAGTAATGGAAGCGCTAACCAGTGGGTACATTTGTCACTATCTGCAACTATACCTACTGATTTAACAGTTACAGATGTACACTCAATTGATTTGGATCTTGTTGGTAGTTCTACTATTCATGCTTCCACAAGTGACGGTAGTATAACTATAATAGGTCAACCTGAGCAGCAGGGTACAGCACTTGCAATCTTAATAAATGTGACTTTTAGTGATAGTAATACTGAGACTCTCAATGTTGAAAATGTTGATCTAGTGTTGGATGTTTCTGGAACACTTCATGCAGCTTCCATTACTCCTAGCGATGATGTGATACATCCAATTTACACTACTGCTCCAACTGAAACCGCAACTGTGAATATGCCAGCTGGATACACAATTACAAATGTGTTAAATGCACATGCCTCGTACTCTGCTCCGTATGAATCCGTATCTTATGCTTCGTTCTCTGTCACTGGTAATCAAATAACCTTCCAGGCAACTTACAATATTGAGGATTTCATTGCTGGTTCTATAATCAATAAACCTTTGCCTACCTTCAATATTGAATATCAGGCTACTTCTATAGCAGGTACTGCCGATCCAGATAGTTATACACTTAAATTCACAGGCACATTTACAGAGCAGGGAACTGCTACATTCAATGTACCTAACGGAGTCGAAGCAATTGACAGCTTTGCACTTAGCTTGGGCACACCTGACCAGAATGCATATGTTAACGAGACTGGCTTGGTGATAAACCACTGGTATGTGGATGGAACAACCCTTACTGTTGAATATACAGTTACCTTTACCGTTTACAATACTCTTACTGTAAATGTTGATAGTGCAAAGGTATCTTACGATTATATCCAGACCACCACAACTCAGAGCATAGACTCTCAGCATGCTATAAGTGGTGAAATGCCATATCCAATTACATTGGTACAGGGCAATGGTGCTTATATAATGGGAATAAGTGATAAGCAGATTGCAGAGATAGTCGCAGCGGTGAATGGAACAATAACCGCTAGCTTGAAAGTGCCTCTTGAGCAGCTAAATGCATCTGTAGAAGCTATAAACAATGCTGTTGCTGAGATTAATACCTCCTTCGGCAAGATGTATGCAACTCTTGATGCAATCAATGCAACTGTAACTGGCATATACGATGGAATGGTAACTCTAAGCACAGACATAGGACAGGTTAAGACTGCAATAAGCAACCTCAATGCAACCATAGTTGGTATGAACAATGGACTTCTTGAGATATACACAGCTGTTGGTTACATAAATACAACACTGAACAACTTGAATGCAAAGGTGGATGACATAAGCAATGGAATAATGACTATACAGACAGATGTAGGCACTCTGAAAGTGGCAATGGATAATCTTAATGCCACTGTTGCAGGAATGGCTAATGGATTAGTGGAAATACAGACTTCACTGGGTAAGGTAGAGGCAACTTTAGATTCTTTGAATGCCACATTGGTATCTATAAATGGTAACATAGCAACTATACAAACAGATGTTGGCAATATGCAGACATCCTTGAGTGATTTGGATGCAAAGATAACAAGCATACAGAATGGCATAGCAACAATACAGACAATGGCAGGAAATGTATCTGCGCAGCTTACAGCTCTTGATGCTAAGATAACAGACATACAGAATGGCATAGCCACGATACAGACAGACATTGGCAATGTGCAGACATCCTTGAGCAATCTAAACGCCAAGGTTGACAGCATCAGTGGAGATATAGCAACTATAAAGACTGATGTTGGAACAGTAAAGACAAGCTTGCAGTCCATAGATGCTAAGATATCCTCTCTACAGGGAGACATGGCAACCATAAAGACCGATGTTGGCACTCTTAAAGTGTCACTCAATGACCTAAATGCAACAATTGTGAGCACCTCAAATAACATAAAGGGTGGCATTGTAGATATACAGACAACCCTAGGAGATATCAAGGGAACAGTTACAGATGTAAAGGATGGAGTTGCAACAATACAGACAGACCTTGGTACTGTAAAGACCGATGTTAGCAGCATAAAGACAAACACAGACAATACTGCAAGCAGCGTGAACACAACCCTCTACTGGGAGATTGGAGTGCTTGTTCTAGTTATCATAACCCTGGCACTAGTGGCCGTAGTGATAGTCCGTGTTAACAAGATATCCAAGGGTACAGTAAAGGAAGAGAAAGTAGTTGAAGAGGAAGAAACCAAGGAGGAGTAATCCTCTTTTAAATTTTTTATTATTTTTATTGTAAGTTTGCTTATTGAGTTTTTGGGTAAGTTTATAATTTTATTCTCTCCATACGCTTTTCGGAGGGAGTTTATGAGAAGGCTGCCTTTGGCATTATAGGGGGGGTAATCCCTAGAAATGTGAGCAAAGATGTATTAAAATACCCTGTTTGTGGCTATACATAGATAGAGATTATAACATCTTTATGAAAATACTGGAAAAAGCAGGCTTGGGTAATCTCAAGCGTCTGTGAAGGGAAAACAATCACTCTGAGATATGAAACCTTAGCATTAGGCGATGGTATTTACGAGGGTTTTGTGTGATAGTTGTGAGATTCAAGGTAATTGTCTATATACTGCCAGTCAACTGTGTATATTTCTATCCAATCACTATTATCCGCTGTGGCGTTTCTGAATATCAATCTAAAGGGCTCTTTTTTGAATTTTTCATATCCCAGCTCTCCCATAAATACTGGGGGTTGTAGAGGATTCTCACTATTGTTGTACCCAAAAACTCCATACTCGTACATATCCTTTGTTATAACTATGTATCCTATTGGAGGGTATGTTCCATTTAAACCATCTAATTCATCTATGCAACCAGTCCAGTTGGTGGCATTCCATATTTTGTAGTCGTATTCAAAGCTTGATGGAAATCCATAGGCCTCAAGTATAGTGCCAATTAGATGGTTTGTAGCCACCGTATAATTTCTATTTCCATTTTCATCAAGCCACTTTATTCCGCTCATAGCTACAGGAGAGATACCCTCTTGCGTGGAGCGCTCCATATTTCTCATGAATGGAAATGCCGCTATACCACTCATCAAAAGAATAAATGTTATGGTAAATACGAACGAGATTTTTATTATCTTTCCTATCTGCAATTTTTCTTTATAAACTATGGGATCCCTTAGGACTTTAGCTCCTCCTAATGGCACGGGAGTGGATATATCAAGTGGGTTCTCTACGAATAATTTGCTAGGGGCATAGGATGATGGCTCTTCTAATTTTACACTTACCCTCTTCCTAGTTGTAGTTTTATGGAACACCTTGCTCTTTAATATTACATCTATTCCTAGGGCACCTATTATGGATAGTGGCTCCATCATATACTCTATATGTCTCCAAGGCTCTAGGGATGACCAAGTTATGAGTCCTACAATTAGGGAAATTATTATAGCGAAAAACCAACTTCCTACTAGATAGAAAGCATCCGTGTATTTTCTCAATCTGGAAAATCCAACGCCTATGAACCCTACGGTCAGCATGAATGGTATGGAGTAAAATACCGCAACTATTGGAATGTAGAATCCACGAAGCCCAACTAATGCTAGAATTAATAGGGTACCTATGGACATTCCTAAGGACACTGAGAATATGCGAGAGATTTTTATGGATTCCATTTTCTTCAAGAATGAGCCAGATAATTTGAAACTGTATCTGCTAGCTATGTAGTATAAGATAATTATGAATACGATTCCTATTGTAGAGGTTCCATACCATGGCATTAGGTAATGGAAAGGAGATGATAGGAAATATTTCATTCCGGGCACTCTGAGAATCCAGTAGGCCAGTGTGCCCAATGTGAAAAATATTATGAAGGTAAATGCCCTCTTTACTGAGTCCTTGGATATATAGTTGTATATACCACCCACGAAGCTTATTCCTATTATGGATATTATGAACATATAGTTTGAAAGGTGATGAGAGAGAAGCAGAGCTATTGATGATGCTATTAAAAATCCAAGATATTTTCTCTCCCTCAGCCATTTTATGAAAAAGTATATGGAGAATAGAAGAAAGAAGTGACCAACTGTAAGGAGATAGGGCATAGATGTTTGATAAACATGAATTGGATTGATTGCCAATAATGCTGCGGCAAATAAAGATAATGTTTTGTTTTTCGTAATTTGGTATGTTATCAGGTATAGAGGTATAACAGAAAGTCCCCCTATGATTGGAGGTACTTTTGAAAGCAAAACTTGAGGAGGTAATCCAGTTATAAAGTGAGCTACCAATATTATAGAGTACAACATTGGAAAAGAGCCATAGCCAGATGAGCCCCAAACTGCTGGATAGTTATAGAATGGGTTTTTCTTTATTAAAAATTCAATGGTTATAGAATAATAAATTCCAAAATCTGTGCCCCATACAGAATAAATCCAAGATGGAATAGAGCGAACTGCTATTGCGAGAGCAGTTATTATAGCAAGATAAAATTTCCACCCTAACTTCACCCTTCTCATATTGTACATAGTATTAACCTACAATTATTTAATATTTTTCCGATTTATATTCCTTTATTGCTCTTTGAAATTCTTCTTTTTCTTCTATGAATTTTTCTATGCGTATCTCCATAATCTCTTCTAAGTATTGCTCTTCTAAATATATTGATATGTATCTAACTTCATTTCTTATTATTCTCGTCATCAATCTTTCTATTGGGATGTGATATTTAAAGATTTTCCAAATTATTACAAAAATTTAAATTTGATAAAATATTGGGGAGTTGCGTGAACGCTAAGAAAGTTGTGGCACTTCTTCTCTTTGTTGCAGGTATAACTCTAGTAATCTTGGGAGGAGTTTACAATCCCTATACTGATGTTATTAATTTACCTCAGGGAACATTTAGGGGAATAGGATTCACCATGCGGCAGGGTGAAGTTTCTACTTATCATATAAGTTCAGTGGATGTGTTTACCGTGTACATAATGAACTCTACTGAGTTTCATAAGCTTATGAATCATGGCACATTTAATGGGAGTTATTATACTAATACAGGAAGGTCTATGAATTTAGAGTTTAAAGCACCAAAGGGAGGAGTTTATTATATAATAATTGCAAATTTTAATTCTCAGGGAAATATTGAAGTTGATTTTTCTTATAAAAAGGGTATAGATTTGCCATTGATAATTATAGGAAGTGGTGTAGTGGCATTCTCCCTTCTTATTCTCTCTTGGGAAATAATGAAATCTAAAAAGGGGGAAAAGCTTGATATGATTTGTCCAGAATGTGGAAATAGAGTAAGTAGAAAATGGAACTATTGCCCCTATTGTAGGCATGAGCTTAGAGGCGATAAAAAATGAAGTATGTGGCGATAATCCTTGCCTTGTCTCTCCTATTTATTCCATTATCCCAAGCCTCTTCTGAGAATAATGAGATTGCGTACTATTGGAGCTTTTATGGACAAAATTTTGAAGTTATGATAGATTTTAATGGTAGTGCACCCTCTGGAATCTATCATTATCTCAATTTTTGGGTTATAAATCTCACTATACCCTATTCTGACTATAAATTTTACAGCTCTTATCCTGCAGGGTATAGGCTTGGAGATAATTTGAGCTATTTATCTTACTTTGCTACTCCCAATGATACTTATTTGCAGAAGCTTGCCCATATGCTAGATACTATAGCTAAGGAGAATGGATGGAACAGGTTGACCGAGGCAAATTTCATTCTCACATTTGTTCAAAAGGTACCTTATGTTGGAGATTTTCAATCAACAGGGTTTATGGACTACTATAAATTTCCCATAGAAACCCTTCTCCAGCAGGGTGGAGATTGCGAAGATAAATCCCTTCTTTTAGCTACTATTCTCTACATTCTTGGCTATGATGTTGTTCTATTTGCAATGGAGGTGCAGTTTCAAGGGCTTTATGGCCATGTTGCCGTAGGTCTAAATGTGAAGGACAAATCTGGACCTTTTGCTAGATACCTGCAGTACTATTACCCTTATGAGGGAAAGGATTACTATTATATGGAATCCACTGGCTCTGAGAGCTTAATAACTTCTGGGGGAAGCATAGAGAATGTGCATTATTGGGTAGGTATATCTCCTGAGGCGGCCGGAGCTAAGATATATAATTTGACGGTAATTCCTTTAAATGGCCCGCATTACAATGGATACCACCAGAAATACAATTATGTCAAGGAGATAAAATCACAGGAAAATTCTAATTGGTATGTGTATTATGCTCTCGCCCTTGTTGCTGTATTCGTGCCCATACTCATCTATGCCGTTTTGAAAGAAAAGAAAAGATGTCCATCTTGTGGCTATCCTATAGAGGAAGATTTTAACTATTGCCCAAATTGTGGATACTGGCTAAAGCCCCCACGGCCACCTGAGCCGCCATTTTCCTAAGAAGGGACACCAATTAGCGCCCCCCTAAAGTGGGGCTGGCTCCTAAATCTTTGCAAGAATTGTCTGTTTTCCTTCTAAAAACCATTTTTAAAGTTCTTGGTTGAGAAACTGCGACTAATTTTAAAATTCTTTCCGGGTAAAGCCGCTTTCTTCCTAAGAAAGGGGCTTGATGCAGGGGGAGGGATTCGAACCCTCGAACCCCTACGGGACGGGACCCTAAATCCCGCACCTTTGACCTGGCTCGGTAACCCCTGCTCGTAGGCGCATTGCTTTGGAGATTATAATTTTTTCCTTTATCTTCTTGGGAATTTTTCTCTAAGTGGGAAACATAGTACTTTATTGCCTCTTCCACAAAATTACTCCGGGAAAGGTTACCTTTGTACTGCTCGATTAAAGCATCCACTTCATCACTCAGGTAAAAAAC
>WAPW01000101.1 GCA_015520565.1 Candidatus Aciduliprofundum sp.
ATGCGGACAGCTGCAGCTGCTGTCCTCTTACCATTTCTTGTCTGCAAGAGATACAACTTGCCCTTCTCAACAGTGAATTCAATATCCTGCATATCCTTGTAATGCTTCTCCAAAAGCTCTGCCACATCCTTCAATTGCTTGTACACATCGGGCATGCTCTCTTCCATTGTGGGCAAATCACGGTTAGCATCCTGCTTGCTGTAGTCATTTATTGCGTGAGGAGTACGAATTCCAGCAACTACATCCTCACCCTGAGCATTTGGCAAGAACTCACCATAAAGATGCTTCTCTCCAGTTCTTGGGTCACGGGTGAATGCTACACCTGTGCCGCTATCATCTCCCATATTACCAAACACCATCATAACAACATTAACAGCTGTGCCCATATCATCGGGTATCTTGTTTATCTTCCTGTAAACTATAGCACGCTCATTGTTCCAAGAATCAAAAACTGCCTTTATGGCCATTCTAAGCTGCTCGTATGGGTCCTGCGGGAACTCATAACCATGCCTCTGGTAAACTTTCTTGTATCTCTCAACAAGTTCTTTAAGGGCATCTACATTCAAATCAACATCTTGCTTTGCCCCATATTTTTCCTTAATCTTTTCAAGCTCCTCCTCAAATTCGTTATGCTCAATTCCAAGAACCACATTACCAAACATCTGAATGAGACGGCGATAAGCATCCCATGCAAATCTTGGATTGTTCGTCTGCTTTGCAAGGCCTTCAACGCTCTTCTCTGTAAGCCCCAAATTGAGAATTGTGTCCATCATACCGGGCATACTAATTGGGGCACCTGAGCGAACTGATACCAATAGAGGATTATCATCGCTCCCAAACTTCTTTCCTGTGTGCTCTTCAAGCTTCTTTGTGGCTTCAAGAACCTCATCCCAAAGGCCCTCTGGAAAACCCTTCTCTTCAAAATACTTGATGCAGGTCTCTGTTGTTATTGTGTATCCCGGAGGAACAGGCAATCCTATGCGAGTCATCTCTGCAAGTCCAGCTCCCTTCCCTCCAAGAAGCTTTTTCTTGTCAGCCATTGTAGGTGCTACTTCGTTGAGCTTTTCCAAATCTTCCTTTAGGAAATATGCATATATGTATTTCATTTTCATCACCTTTGGTTTGGGAATTATGAAACCATATAAATACCTTCTCAATAAAAGGCATCAAAGATTAAATTTTCTAAGAATGCTACCCTGCAATCGCAAATAATTTTATATTTCAAACTCTATTGGGAGATATGAAAGAAGAGATTAAGAAACTGAAGAGTTTTCTTACTGTGGATTCACCTGCAGTGCTACTAACCCCATGCGATTTGAGAGATGAGAATTGGCTCTCAGATTTGAATTATAGCGAGATAAAATGCACAAGCTTGAATTGCCAAGAGGAAGATAAAGATTGCATAAAAATGAATCATCAGGGCCTATATTTACCCCTCCACAGATTCCATGCTTGGCTCATTGATCCTGAGTATTTCATATACAGCCCGGGGTATGCTTTTTACTTGGGAAGGAGCACGCTCAAAGAATTTGGTATAATAGCATTAACATCGCTTACGGATGATGCCATGGACTCCATTGCACTAAGCTATGGATTTCAGATTTTGTACCATGGCAATTGGCATTATTACTTGAAAGCCACATAATTTAAATGCTCAGTAATGAATGTCCAATGAGAAATCCTTAGATATGGCAGAATGTGTTATAAAGCCCATGGATATTATATCCACATCACACTTTGCATAATTTTCCAGATTTTTAGGTGTTATCCCTCCCGAAACTTCTATCAAAACATTGTATCTCCTTAACTTCTTTGCTATTTTGCAAACTTTCTCAGGTGAGAAATTGTCCAGCATGATTATATCCACTCCGAATTCAGCAGCTTTTATGGCATCTTCCTCATTCTCAACTTCAACTTCAATTTTCTTTGTAAAGCTAGCATTTTTAGCCCTTTTTATTGCCTCCTCTAGCCCAACCAAGGCAATATGGTTGTCCTTTATCAAAACCATATCTGCGAGGTTCCAACGGTGTGGGTCTCCCCCACCAATCTCCACAGCCAATTTGTCCAAATAGCCCCATAGGGTCTTGCGTGTCGCTGCTATCCTTACCTTAGCATTTACCTTTCTTGCTCTATCAACCATCTCCCTAGTTAATGTGGCAATGCCGCTCATTCTTCCGAGAATATTTAACAATGTTCTCTCTACACTCAAAATCTTGGCTGCATTTCCTTCAATTTCCATAACTAAATTTCCACTCTCAACTTTCTCCCCATCCTTTGCAAATTTCTTAACTCTCAATCCAAAATTTTTTAATTTACCTTCTAAATAATCAATTCCAGCAAGAATGCACTCTTCCTTTGCAATTACATTGGCAATGGCATTTAAATCCTTGGGAATTATTAGCTCGGATGTTAAATCACCAAATATCATATCCTCTTGGTACAATTTTTCAAACATTTCAAAATACCTCCAGCATTCTCTCTATGGCCTTTCTTGCCCTATTTGCTATATCTTCTGGTACTTTGACCTCATATTTTAAATCTCTTAAACTCTCATAAATTTTTTGCAAGTTTATCTGCTTCATTCCAAGGCATATGGCGTAGGACCAAGCAGGAATAAATTCTCTATCTGGATACTCCATTTTCAGACGCTCCACCATATCCCTCTCTGTAGCCACTATGAATTTCTTTGCATTGCTCTTTGCCACATACTTAACCATACCACCTGTGCTCGCAATAACATCCGCCTTGGCCTGCAACTCTGGAGGGCATTCTGGATGAACCATCAAAACTCCATCGTGGGGGACATTTTCAACATTCAAATTTGTATGAACATAACAATGGCCATTAGGTGGCATGGGAATTATCTTTTTATTGGTTCTCTCTGCAACATAGTGGGCAAGATTGGAGTCAGGGCCAAATAGAATTGTATCCTCTTTGAGAGAATTAACAACTTTAACGGCATTGGCAGATGTGCAGGTAATATCTGCAAGAGCTTTGCAATCTGCTGTGGAATTAACATAGAGCACAACCGCCGCATCTGGATACTTCTCCTTATATTCCTTTATTATTTCAGGGGTTAAAAACCTAGCCATCTCACAAGATGCAATCCTGCTAGGGATGAGAACGAGTTTATCTGGATTCAATATGGCAGCTGTCTCAGCCATAAAATCCACACCTGCAAATACTATAACATCAGCATTCACTTCCGTGGCTTTTCTTGCAAGCTCAAGGGAATCTCCAACAAAATCTGCAATTCTCTGAACTTCTCCAATTTGATAGTTATGAGCCATTATTATGGCATTTCTCTCCTTTTTTAGCTTCATTATCTCTTCTTTCAAATTCATATTTCACACCCCCATTTTTATCACATCATCCAGTGAGCTTATTAGGTAAATGGGAGATAAAACTGCAAGATAGCTTGTCTTTGGATTCTGAGGAGATGGCTTGTTCTTGACTCTAATCTCCGCCTCTCCAAAATCCCCTTCAACTAAAATTTCATGCATATTCTCTTTCATATTTGGATCTGCATAAACTTCAACATCAATATCCATTCCCGCTACTATGGAAAGGAGGACTGAAATATTCACGCTCTTTGGAAATTTCTTTATGGCCTCGCTGGCCTTTCCCTTGAATACCAAAGTTCTTTCTTTCACATCGTATCCAAGGGTTTTTGAGTTCTTGGTGCTTCGCAGTGTTACTTTTTTCAATCCAGCAATTTTTGCAGTTTTTATCAAATCTATGCCACCAATAGCTCCTGAAGGTAAATAAATGTGCGCTCCATTTTTCCTCGCTAATGCAAATATTTTCTCCCTGAATTTCACATCTGCTAGGCCGCCCACACTCATTATAAGCATATCTTTTCCCTTTTCAACAATTTTGGGAGCATAGTCAATCACAGCTTGTGAAGAGGCAGCTTCTATTATAAAATCACACTCTTCTATGAGCTCATCTACATTATTGCAAATATTCGCCTCTATATCTTCACATTTAGAGCTTGCAATATCGTAAACTGCTTGAACTTGAAATCTTTGAGCAATATTATGAGCAATGTTTCCACATCCTATTATACCTATTCTCATGAGCATCACCTTGAACATGTGTTCAAGGGGGTATTACGAGCTCCAATTTTAATCTTGCGAGAAAAATTTCAAAAATTTTAAATTCAATTAATTTCTTCTTTAATTGCATGCAGGAGAAAATAATAAGAATTTTGCTTAACGCAGGCAAGAATGGTGTATTGCAAGAAGAATTTACAAAAAAGTATGGGATAAGTAAGAGCACCGCTTCTACCATACTATCTAAGCTTGAAGATGAGGGAAAAATAGTAAGGAAAAGGGTAGCAGGAAAATCTTACAGGGTATGGCATGTTAAGTATTCCCCATTTCCCATTAGGAATGTTTTGAGGGTTGGTATAGGAAAGGCCACCGAGTATCCTGCAGTGCTTTTAGCTTACAAGGATTTAGATTACCCAAAAATTGAACTTAAAATTTACAAAAGTGCATTTACCCTAACAAAGGACCTCGCTGAGGGGTATTTGGATGTTGGCTGCTCTCCCCTAATAACACAAGTTCTATTCGCATTAGTTTATAGGAATATAAAAATTAGAGCTGGCTGTGGTTTTAGAGGTGGAGGTATAGCATCAAGAGTTGCAAATCCAAGGATATTTGGAAGCAGCGAGCTTTCAACCATGGAGTTCTCTCTCAGGAATTATATAGAAAAAAGAGGAATTGAAGCTCAAATAAGGTATTTTCCATCACCCGATAAGATGGTCAAAGCTCTTGAAAATGGAGATGTTGAGGCAATTGCCATATGGGAGCCTTTCTTATCAGAGTTATCGCAGAATTATAAAATTACTAGATTTGAAGAAATATTTGGAAGGTATCCATGTTGCACCCTCGCTTCAAATATCCAGGCTGAAAATTCTAGGGAATTAAAAGAATTCTTAAATGCCTATAAAATTGCAACAGAGCAAATTGAAGAGAGGAGAGAGGAGGCGATATCACTGCAAGCTAAATTTTTGAGAATTAAAAAAGAGAGAATTGAAAGAGCGTTTAATGGTTTTGACTACGATTGGAAACTTGATATGGATATTGCTTCAAAATTCTTGGAGGACTTTGGAATTAAATTAACAAATGCAAGCAAGGCAAGAATATTCAATCTGCTATAAACCCAATTTATGAGCTACATACTCTATATACTCTGGATAAAACTTTTCATGCACAATAATCTCATAGAATACCCTCTTTACACCCTTCATACCCACCACACTTTCCATTATCTCATCTACCTCCTGTATAGTTCTACCGTAGAAAACTCCATAAACCATAGGTGGTGAGGAAAAAGTGGAAACCCTCCATAAATTCTTAATTTTGCCCAATCTCATCTCAAATTGAGAATCATCCGTTTCTATAAACAAAGAGAACCAAAATATTTCCTTGGTAGATGGTCTATTAACAATGGGATATACCCTGCAAGCATCTATTTCTCTCAGCTTTCTACATCTTTTGGCTACCGTCTTAGAAGATATCCCTATTTCCTCGGCAACTTCTTTAAATGGCCTTCTAGCATTCCTTTTAAGAGACAATAATATCTTCCAATCCAAGGGTGATAACTCTAAATTTTCCAATTTTTTATGGTGATAAACATCTATTCTGTATGCACCAGTTAATCTCCTTATATAATTTACTTTATCTCTAAGCTCGTACTCATCCCCATACCATATTTCAGCATAGTACCTCCCTCCAATAACAGAGACAATATGCATAACCCCGCTTAGCTCACCCATAATTTTTATAACCTCTCTTCTCCTTTTTCTAGCCCTAACTGATATAACTGCACTATTAAAAATCTTATCCGAATTTAGAATAATAGAGAACCCATTTAGCTCACCTCTATCTTTCATAGCCCTTAACCTCTTATGCACTCCTGTGGTAGATAATCCAACTTTTTTTGCCACCTCTTGCAAAGGCATGCGCCCATCTTCCCACAACAATTTTAGTATCTTTACATCAACTTCATCCATATACACCCAATACCTTCATAATTCATATATTTTCTTATCTTTAAACTTAAAGTTTTAATTTTTCCAAAAATCAAGATAATATGGCCAATATTTTTCCTATTAGTAAACAAATATTTAAATATATGGTGAAAATAAAGGAACTTAGAAACCGATGGAGGTGATAAAAATGATAGAGATCATGCTAATGATTGGAAAAAACAGGGCCGAGGAGATGAGAAGGAGAAAGTAATCACGCTGACCCCCTACCTCACTTTTTTATTTTCTTTGTAGTATTTGCAGTAATCTTTTATGGGGCATATATCACATTTTGGCCCTACAGGCCTGCAAATTGTGCGCCCAAACATAACCAATAGTTCATTAATTTCTCTCCAGTATTTCTTTGGTAGAACTTTCATAAGTGCCTTCTCTGTTTCCTCAGGAGTTTTTGTATTAACCCAGCCAAGACGATTTGAGATGCGATGAACATGAGTATCCACAGCTATAACATCCCTGCCATAGCATCTTGAAAGCACTATATTTGCAGTTTTTCTTCCCACACCGGGCAATTTCAATAGTTCATCAAGGTTATCTGGAACCTTACCATCATATTCCTCGTCAATTATTTTTGCTATCTCTTTTATTTTCTTAGCCTTCTGCTTGTAAAATCCAGCAGGATAAATGAGCTTTGCAATCTCTTGGATGGATGCGTTTTTCAAAGCTCTTGGTGAGGGATACTTCTCAAACAACCTCTCAGCAACAGTATAGGTAACTTCATCCTTTGTGCGCTGCGATATTACCGTTGCAATAAGAACTTTAAATGGCTCTCTGGACTTGTATGGGTGAGGGGGTACATTTGCTCTAAGAATTTCTATGACCTTTTCAATTTCCTCCTTTTTCACCATGGCTCATCACTACAATTTATTAAAAATTATCCAATTCTTTTTTCCAAAAAATTTATAATTTTCATAGCTATACCCCCTTTACAATGGATATTGTGACCTATGATATTTTATATACTGTGCTTAAAAAACTCTTGGGGCACAAGCTTGAAGATAAAGATATAAAAGATTTGGCAGAATATGTTATAAATTTCTTTGGCTATCAGGATAGAATAATTGATAATATGCTAACTCCCGCAGATAGGGATGTATTCTACTATCTTGAAGAATTAGAAATTGTAAAGCCCTTTGAGGAAGAGATAACTATCTCCAAGGGAAAACTCTGGCGAATCCATTATTGGATTTACAGAAAGGATAAAATTGAGGAAATTTTAAATCAGCATATGGAAGAAAAGAAGGAGGAAAGTCCCGAGGATTTTTACAAAAAATTATTTGAGGAAATGGGGGAAGAATAGCAGCCCCGGGAGGATTCGAACCCCCGTCGCGGGATCTCCTCGGGAACCTTGGTTGCAGGAGGTAGAGGAACTCGCTGGTGGTTCCCACCAAAGTCCCGCATGCTTGACCGCTACACCACGGGGCTATACTCTTGGAGCAAGGATACTATATTTTTCACCTATTTTAACTTTATTTCTCATCCAATTTCTCTTCCATAAAATTCAAAATAACATTGGCGCGAGGGAGCATCTCCTCCTCGTACATGTCCTTTGGATAGTAATTTACAAGGGCATTCAAAACTGCACCTATGGCCCTTTCTTCCTTATCCCCAATATTCTCCAATTTTGCATACTCTTCCTTAACTCTATTTACAAATTCTTCTTCAAGTTTTACCTCATTGCTGCTGTCCTTAAATATTCCATGCTTCATCATATCCACTATGAGTGCCATGCTTAAGTGCTCCACATACTCCTCTAACAGCTTGCAGTATTCTTCGTCCATAGGTGCGTTAGGATTGTTTGGTATAAAAATCTATTCATTTAAGATACTCAGGCAGAAATTTCAGCATATCCTTGTAAATTGGATAGCCGAGCTCGCTGTACTCTTTTGCCTGATATGCCATCTCCGCCTTATCTACCTCCCTAGCCAGCTGGGCTTCTTCCGAATCTCCATAATTGAATTCAATCCAGAGGAGATAGATATCATCAATCTCCGCAATCTCAGCTATTTCCTTTATGGCCTTCTCCTCCACATTCAATTTATCCATAAATTTCTCACCCTCTGGAGTTATGTCACCTATCAAAGATTCTGCCAAGTCGTGGATAAGAAGCATCCCAACAACTTTCTCAGCGCTCAATCCCCTATCTCTTGCTAAAAAATAGCCTAGGAGGGCAGCACGATAGCTGTGCTCAGCAATGCTTTCAGGATAGGGTATGCCCCGCATAACCCAGCCAGTTCTCTTCATTCTCTTCAATCTCTCCGCATAATTCATAAGTGCACGGAAATTCATAGAGGATTATTGTAACAAATTATTAAATCCATTCTTCAAATTTTGTGTATATTCTCCTCGCATTATCCATTATCCTGCACCAAGTATCTTGCCCATATTCTTGCACAATCCACTGGGCCCTTTTTGGCACGGATTCTATGGGCAAAACTGCATTTGGGCGAGAGGGCTCGTCCATAAAATCGGTTTCTAGGAGAAATCGTGTGCCTTGAGAGAGGGCCAAGCGGACATTCTTGCGGGATGCAATTACAGATGGAAATATGCCAAAATTGCGGGAATCTACGACAGGCGGGGAATAATGCTTTACAACTCTGTCCTTAGGCAATCCCACCTTCTCGGCAAATTCTGCTAGCTCTTTCCATGTCCTCTCTGTTGCACTTTCAGTATGAAGAATTACTGGCACATCAAGCTTCTTTGCATACTTCATACTCTCCAAAATAACTTCGTTGCTAGCACCCCATATTTCATCGCTAACATCAAAATGGGGCCTGCCAACTTCTCCAATTGCATGGGCCTCTCCCTCTTCAATGTACTTGGCTGCAAGCTGCAATCCATTAATCAAAAATTCTTTTGCCTTCTCCACACTCATTCCCTTATTAACAAGCTCTACCATATCCACTGGATAAGGGCCAATGGTCAAAAGGACTTTTACATTTGTCTCTTTCTCAACCATTCTCTTAAGTTTCACAGTATCCTCATATATGCGAAGATAGTAATTTTCATCAAGAGGATAGGAATAATTTGGCACATTGGTTAAATTTATATGCGTGCCACCAAATTTCTCAAAGCGCTTAACTGCAAGAACATTCTCACCCTTCAATTGCAAATGCAGATGATTATCAAACACGAGCATTCTCACACCTCAAAGATGAGCTTTCCATCCTCAAAAATCTTAAAATGCTCTCCCAAGCCGAGAATTTCCCTAATTTTATCAACACGCTCTTGCATATACTCTTCAAACTCCTCACGCTTATCCTCTCTAAAAACCTTGATGGCTGTTTTATACAATGATATTTGAAGTTTAACATCAAATCTAATTTTCTCATCAAGATTCGCAAGCTCTACATCCATAAGTGTAGGAAATATTTTGAAATATTTAAAATCATTCTACACTATGAAAGTCATTGTTACAGGAGGAGACAGCGGGCTTGGATTTCACATAGCAAAGGAGCTTAGAAATAGGGGATATGAGATAATAATCGTTGCAAGAAATGAAGAAAAATTAAAGAGGGCTGCAAAGGAATTAGATGCAAATTGGTATGCCATTGATTTAGCCAAGAATTATATGGAAGCGGGAGAGATTATAAAAAACGAGAGACCAAAAATTCTTGTAAATGATGCTGGCTTTGGAGCGTATGGTAGGATGGAAGAGCAAGACTGGGAAAAGCTTGAAAACATGCTCAATCTCAATATTTTAGCGCTTACATACCTCACATACATTGGATTAAAAATTATGGAGAATGGCTATATTTTAAATGTATCTTCTGTGGCTGCATGCAGAGCACAAAAGAAATTGAGCGTTTATGCAGCTACTAAAGCTTATGTAGAGCAATTCAGCAAGAGCTTAAATAGAGAAGGAAGAAAAACAAAAATCTCATATCTTCTCCTAGGCCCTACAAAAACGAATTTCTTCAAAAATGCAAATATGCCCACTAAGGGCCTTGAGAGAATTATGTTAAATCCAGAAAAAGTTGCAAAATATGCGGTGGATAAAATGCTCAAGGGAAAGGAGAGAATTGTGCCTGGGGTGATATACAAGCTCTACTGCCTTGGAAAATAAAAATGCCCAAACGGGTTTCAAACGCACCTGCAGTCAGCTGCACCAACAGAACGAGGTACCTCACTTCGCTCAATACCTCAATAAAAATGCCCGAGCCGGGATTCGAACCCGGGTCAGAGGCTCACAGCAGCCCCATTCTTTACGGGTAAAGCCGCTTTCTTTAGAAAGGGGCTTCCGCAGGCCTCCAGGATATCCATGCTACCCCACTCGGGCTTGAGAGGAAATTAGAACACTCATATTTATGTTTTGGTCATCTTTTTCTTTCTCTCCTTAGCTGTATAGCCAGTTACCCTAAAAAGAAAATCGTTCCATTTCCTAAGGGTTTCTTGGGCCAAACTGCCCTCAACTTTCTTGCTCTTCGTTTCTGCAGCCATCTTCCCATTCTCAATCCAAACTTCAATTTTCTCAAGAGCACCGAAAGATGATAAAAGATGCCCATTCCCTTCCCTAACCTCTCCAAAAATCTCGCGCATTATGTCTGCAATCTCATCCAGAGTTTTTTTATGCCCTCTCTTAAAATCGTACAATCTCATAAAAATAGGAAAAATTAAGGAAGTTATTAACTTTTCTCTTCCTTTGGCTTTGGAGGAACATAGTCCTCTGGCTTAAATAGCACTTCATCCATATGTATTGCTTTATCCTTTTTCTCCCTTATTTGATAAGTTGGAATGAATTTGAACTCATCAATGTTTTCGCTTATGTGCTCATATCTAGGAGTTAAAATTAGAGATTTTGTAGGGCAAATATCTGTGCAGAATCCGCAGTAGCAGCAGCGGCCATAGTCAATCACAGGTCTCCATTTAAGCCCCTTCTTCCCAGAATTTTCAATTTTCACATAAGTTATAGCATTTGCTGGACATACCTTGGAGCACATTTGACATCCAATACATGTTTCAAGGTTATTTGAGTGAAATCCTCTATAACGCTCCGTGGGCAATTCTAATCCCTCTATATCAGTATGCTTTTGATAAGGATACTTAATAGTATGTGGATGCTTTGTAAGATGTCTTAAAGCTTTAAATGGTTTCATAACTCCCATAAACATCACCTCTCTATGTCTGGAGCACAAACATCCAAACTAAATATGGTTTGAGAGAAATCTGCTATATTCAATCCCTTAGCAATTGTTTCTGTAACATTTATTCCATGGGTATACGAGGGGCCACGGACATGAACCCTGTATGGCATTTTTCCACCATCGCTTATAACGAAATATCCATACTCTCCCTTAGAGCTCTCCACACGAGCATAGGCATAGCCCGCTGGAACCTTCCAAGCGAGAGGATTGGGAAGTTTCAAAGTATGAGGTCCTTCAGGCATTTTCTTTATAACCTGCCTTAGAATCTTTATGCTTTGCTCAATTTCCAACCTTCTAACGAGCATACGAGAATAGCAATCACAACCATGACCAAGAACCTCAAAATCTCCAAATTTGGGATAGTGAGGTATCTCAAAATCTAAATCTGGATAAGCTGCATAAGGATCTAACTTCCTAATATCATAGTTATAGCCACAAGCCCTTAAATTGGGACCAGTGACTCCCCATTCTATGGCCTTATCCTCTGGGATAACTCCAACATCAGGCGCTCTGCGGAAGAACACTTCGTTGGCAAATAAGAGCTTATCGTAGAATTCAAGCCTGCTCTCAAGGTAATTGAGAACCTTTTCAAGTTTGCGCAGAAATCCATCGGGTAGGTCCCAGCGCACACCTCCGGGAAATATAAATATGTGATACACCCTAGCTCCAGTTAATTGCTCAAATAAATCAAGTAAATAATCCCTATCACCCACAGCCCACTGACCAACTGTGTAAAGACCTATAGAACCAGCATATCCACCCATGGTAAGAAGGTGCGATGAAATTCTAGCCATCTCAAGAACCATTGTACGGATGTACTTTGCCCTCTCAGGTATATCCCAGTCCATAAGGGACTCAACTGCCATGGCATAAACTGCCTCGTTTACATCGGGCTCAGGAACGCATATTCTTGGAATTAGAGCAACATTCATCTGCCAAGTGCGCCTCTCCATTAACTTCTCAAAGCCCCTGTGAAGATAACCTGGGTGAGCTTCTGCCTTAACGATAGTATCACCATCTACCCAAAGATGGTACATAAAATTGCCAGTTATACCAGGATGCTGAGGACCTATGAATAATTCAAACTCCTTCATTCTTTTTCACCCCCTTCATCTATTAGGGGCACACTTTCGTATTTCTTCTTCGCATAAGCCACAGTGTCAAAATCTTTACGCATAGGTGGCATATCATCCCAGTCCTCCAAAATAAATTCGCCTAATCTATCATTGCCCTCAAATTCCACTCCAAACATCTCGTGTATTTCCCTCTCGTATGTTTCAATCTGCGGAAATAAGTGCCTTAAAGTTTTGTATTTTGGCTCCTTTCTTGGCAAAAATATGCTGAGGAATACATCCTCCTTCTCTTTATAGCTAAAAAGATGATACACTAACTCAAATTTCTCATCCTTTATCCAATCAATGCAACTTAGGGCTACAAAGTGATTAAAACCATTACTCTTGAATTTAATTATGGCCTCCTCAAGCTTCTCGGGCTTCACCTCTGCCTTGTATCTTGGAAGAGTATTACCCTTAACCTTTAGCTTTTCAAATTCTAATCCGAGCTCTTTGAATATTTGCTCAGCTTTCATTCATCCCACCTCTTGAATATTCTCATCTGATTTCTCCTGTACTGGTCATAATACTTTCTGTATCTCATCCAGCCATTGGCTTTCCCTTCATCAATGTCCTTCATAAGCTTGAGAAATGCATCCATTATAGCCTCAGGCCTAGGCATACACCCAGCTATGTACATATCCACTGGAATGTATTTATCCAATCTCTTTATGATATTGTAAGAATCCCAGTAAATTCCGCCATTTATTGGGCAGGAGCCAAAGGCGATAACATACTTAGGGTCTTGCATCTGCTCATAAACCCTCACTATCCTCTTGAGAGTTTTTGTGGCAACATAACCTGTAACGAGTAGCAAATCTGCTTGTCTTGGAGTTGCCATGGGTATTATGCCGAACCTCTCCATATCATAGCGGGATGTCATGACTGGGGGCATCTCCATAGCACCACAGCCAGTACAGAAATGTATCATCCACAATGAGCGCTTTGAGAGCATCCTCTGTATCTTTTTCCATTCTTTATCGGGAATAATACTTGGTAATGGATTCTCGTTCATGGCACCACCCCCAGAAATACAGACATTACATACGCCTGAACTAATCCAGCAATTGCTATGACTGTTGGCCACTTCCAGTAGAACTTAAATGCCTGTTCAATTCTAAATCTTGGAAATACTGCATTTACAAATATTGCAATCATCCATACTACGAAAATCAGTGCAAGCCATACTAAGTAGTTTACAAAATAGGCCAATGTACCATATACTGTGGGATTTAGCACTATTCCACCACCGAGGAAGAGGTCAACAAATAGGGAGGTTTCAACAACTATGGAGCCAGCAGAGTAAAGCATGAGCAATCCAAGATATTTACCTCCAAACTCCACAAGGGGTCCAGAGGCAATTTCATGGGGGGCAATTGGTATATCAAAGGGCTTTTCAGCCATCATTCCCTGCAATGCAATATCCGCAGCTAACGCAGAGATTGGTAGGGCTGCAATACCCCACAAATAATTCATCTGCTTCTGTAATAGCACTGATAAAGATGCAGTATTGTAGAAAATCATTAGAGAGAGAATTACTATGAGGAATGGCATCTCATAGGACAGCATTAAAGTTAGGGCCCTCATAACTCCAACACCTGCATTTGGATTACCGGATGCTCCAGAGCCAAGAGCAAAACCCAACGCTGGTATAGCTAGTATGTAGAGGAGAAGTATGAGGTCTCCCTGTCCACTGAGCATTATATATCCTCCCATTGGCAAATAAGCTAGAATTAATAGCACTCCTCCCAAGCCAAATAACGGGGCGAAATCAAATATCCAATTGTGTTTTATATTTGTCTTTTTAGCCAATAGTTTGCCCAAATCTAGAAAATTCTGGTAAATTGGAGGGCCCACTCTATTCTGTATCCTCGCTGTTATCTTTCTAGCTATACCCATAAAGAGTAACCCTATAACCATCGCAAGGAATAGGTAAAGAGCTACCAATCCAGCATGAATTAGCCAATCAGTTACCATAGCAACCACCACCCTACAAGGAGAAATGCTAAGAATGCTATTCCGAGATATGCAGCATAATCTTGTGGATTGCCCGTATATATTCTCTTGATTTCATAAAATCCTCCTGCAAAGAATTTGCTGAATTTCTCATAAGCCCTATCTATACTATGTTTTAGGAGTGGAGCCCAAGTATCCCTAAGGGGCTTGTAGTAGTTGTGAGCCGCATGAAGAGCAACTGATGGTGGTGCCTCTCCTGCCAAATAGTTATCGTACTGATCCACAACCCTTGCTTTCTTCGCCATGAACATCAGCATTGCAAAGATGAGTAGTAGTATGAATGCTATCCAGAACACTGCCATGTTTGCTCCTCCAATGGCAGAAGAATAACTAAATGTTGTGTAATTCAATTTTCCAATTCCATTCTCAACCAAAATCTTATTTATCCATCCCAAAATCCATCCCGGAACTATTGAGAATATAACTAATGGAACCATCAATATGAACATGGCTGCAAGCATAGGTCCTGGCGCTTCTTTGACATTCTTATCTTCATCCTTTAACTGACCAAGGAAGACACCATACAAAATTCTATAGCTATATAAGTATGCACCCACTGAAGCTATGAGCATCAATGGTGCCACTATGACGAATTTTCTTGATATGGCTGCCTCATAAAGCATCCATTTGGAAATAAATCCTGAGGTTAAAGGTATGCCTGCAAGGGCGAATATGGCAAATAACACAAACATAAATGTAAAGGGCATTCTGTAGCCAAGACCTCCCATCTCACTAATTTTGTATTTTCCAGTGCGATATATCACCGCACCAGCTCCCAAGAACAATAAAGATTTGAAGAAGGCATGGTTAAATGCGTGGAACATTGCTCCCCCAATGGCTAGGGGCGTGCCTAAACCTAAACCTATCATCACATAACCAAGCTGACCAATGGATGAATATGCTAGCAATTTGCGTATATCATCCTGGAATATTGCTAGAATTGTGCCTATAAATGCAGTTGCAGCCCCTAAGAGTGCAAATGGATACCCCATTAAAGATACTCCTCGGAATGTACCAAAGGATTGGAGCAAAGATATCCCTGCTATAGAATACATGCTCATAAATATACCAAAGGCCCCTAGTTTACTTAGCCCTCCAGAGAGAAATGCCACGAATGGCTGCTCTGAAGAATAAGCATAGGGAGCCCACACATGGAATGGTACAATAGCCATTTTAATGCCGAATCCCAAGATTAAAAATGTGAGTATCCATGGCCAGATGGCATGGGGAATCGCACCCGAGAGGGCATCTGCATAGAGGAAGCTTCCAGTATAGTAATAAATTATTCCTATGCCCATTATCAGTAGATATGCAGATAGCACTCCAAATAGCAGGTATCTTCTTGCATATTCACCGGAGGTGCGGAGAACTAGAAGATAAATGGACCATGACATCAACTCCCAGAACAAATACAAGCTAAGAAAATCCCTTGCCAATAAAACCCCATTAGCTCCTGCAAATCCTAGGAGCATTAAAGTAGCAAAACCACCTGCTCTTTTTAGTTTTGAGCTCACTGAGAAGAGGAGAGATGAAAATATGACTGTATTCATCATTAGCATGAAGAACCAAGTAGTTATGTCAAATGTTAAGTTCAATTTAACACCTATATCAATGGTATATGAGCCAAAGTTACCATACCAAAGGTAAAGGAATATTCCACTTATACCTGTGAATATCACTGCAATTATAGGAGCATACTTTTTACCGAAGTAAGAGACAAGGGCGCCCACCAATGGAAGCAATACAAATATCCCAAATAGTGTTAATGCATCCATTTTAGGCACCTCCTGCAATAAAAGTACCTACATGCTGCAGTACCGTAAGTATGGGTTTGGGATACACTCCTATCACCACTATTATAATAGCCAAGATGATCAAAGGCACATATGTGGCAGCATCGGGTCTAATTACCTTGCTTTCGTTTCCTCTCTCAAACACTATCTTTATGAATCTTGCATAGTATGCTACTTCTACAATACTCGCTGCAAGGAACAGAGCTATTATGGCATAATAACCCTGAGAAAATCCACCCATGAGGATGAAGAACTTGCCGTAGAATCCTGCAAAGGGAGGCATACCCATTATGGAAAGCGCACCTATGAGAAGAGGAATGCCTATTAGAGGGTTTCTAGCCATACCCTTCATATCCTCTATCTTTCCACTCCTAGCAGCATAAATCAGAAAACCCGCCGCTATGAACAACAAGGCTTTCCCTAGAGCATGGGCTATCATTTGATAAAATGCACCTTCAACTGCAAGGGTTGTACCTATTCCAAGTCCCATAATTATCATGCCCATCTGGCCTATGGAAGAGTAAGCTAGCATCCTCTTCAAATCCTTTTGAGTATATGCCACTATCTCTCCAAAGAACACTGTTAGAAGACCCATAACAACCACAAACCAGAGGAAATTGGTGAAGGAGAACATGGTAAATATAACCCTAGCCAGCGCAAATACCCCAGCTTTCGCAGGCAAAGATGCAAAGGCAGCGCTTATTGGATGTGGAGCTCCATCGTATGCATCAGGTACCCAAGTATTCAGAGGAAACATCTCAGCTTCAACTCCAAATCCCAAGAAGAGGGATGTGAAGGCCATTATCTTAACATAGGGATCCATTGTGCCTATGCGTGCTGCAATATCAAGCATATTCAATGTTCTAAGCTGTGAATATATGAGGGCAATTCCCAAAAGTACAAATGTGCTGCCTATTGAGCCAATAATCACATACTTCATAGCTCCCAAGTACCCTTTCTTATCTTTATTATAAGCAGCAAGCCCATATGATGCTATGGAAGTCACCTCTAAGAAGACAAATAAATTGAAGAGATCTCCTGTTAATACCATCCCAGTTGAGCCCATAACCAAGAGGAGATATAACATAGAGTATCTCACAATGGGCTCTTTTTCAACTTTTAGATTGTAGATAGATATTGCAAAGGCAACTAGGTTTATAATAAATGCAATTATGGCTCCCAACGGACCTACCATTAAAACTATGCCCAGAGGGGGTTGAAATCCGCCTATTATATCAAAAACTGGTTTTTGCAAAGCTTCTAGTAAGAGAATACCTGCGAGGGTTGCATTAAGAGCTGTAGCAAATATGATTAGGTATCTAACTCCCTTTTTACTCCATATTCCTATTATAGGGGAGAGAAATGCAAAGAAAAGTGGCAATGCTATAAGAAGCACTGGCCTTATCATTTTTTCACCCCCAAAATCTCGTCTAACTCTAGAGTGCCCGTTTTCTTATAGATTCCTATGGCAATGGATAGTGCAAGAGCCATAACTGATACGCCTATAACTATAGCTGTAAGAACCAATGCTTGGGGAATAGGGTCTACATAAGGCCCTGGGACATTCTCAATAGGTGCAGTTGCATTTTTTACATACCCAATGGATATGAAGAGTAAATTTACTCCTGTATCCATTATATCAAGCCCTAAAATTATTTTTATCAAGTTTCTCTTTGCTATAACTATATACATCCCTATTGCAATAAGTGCTATTGAACCAAGGTAGTAATACTGTATCACTCTCTCACCCCCATCATTGAATCAACTATTGCTGTCAATTCACTTCCAACTTTTACTCCAATGGCAACATATATGAGGGGTATAACTCCAGCGCTGAATAGATAAGTGGGCAACCCAAAGGGCAAGAAGTTATAGAGGAAGTAACCTGCTATAATCAATCCTATTAATCCCACTATAACAAAGGTTAAGCCAGCAATACTCTCTGAAACACTCAGCTTCTCATGCTTAGCATGGAACTTGGGATACGCTAGATACAGCAGTAAGAAGGCAGAAGCTATAACTGCGCCTCCTGGAAAACCTCCGCCAGGGGTCAAATGCCCATGGATAAATATGTAAGCTCCAAATAGGATTATAAATCCAAATAAGAGCTTAGAGCCAGTTTCAACCACAGCGTTAGATCTCCTAACTTTCTTCTTTACCTTATTTTCAACATACATCAAAGAGCCAACTCCTGTGGATGCCAAGAATAACACCGTAACTTCACCTAAGGTATCAAAACCCCTGTAATCCACAACTATAGCTGTAACCATATTTGTGGCGCCAGTATCATTCTTACCATATGTCAAATAATGCTGAGGCAAAGACATATTGGATGTTTGATTTGTTATTGGGTTGTAGTAATGAGGATATGTACTCATTTTTTCTCCAAAGGGTATCTTTACGAAAGCTAGAGCAAATACTATAAATATGAGAATTGCCAAAACTATGGCTAGTGCCTTCTTCATTTTTCCCACCTCTCAGTACTTCTAATTGCAAATATCACAACCGCCATACTGAGAGCCGCCCCTATAGCTGCCTCTGTAATTGCAACATCTGGTGCTTGAAGCATGTAGAATAGAATGGACACTATCAAGCTCATTATCCCTAGAGCTATTGCAGCGGAGAGTAAATCTTTCATCTCTGCAGCTATTATTGCCGTTATTACCGTGATTATTATCAATATAATTGAAACAATGGTAAACAGGTCCATTTAATCCTCCTCCTTTTCATCTTTATACTTGTCCACTACACTACCTTTCCAAAGCTTAACTCCATGCTTATAGCTTGCCCTAGCCAAGGCACTAGCACCTATGGGGGCCGTGAGCACTATAAAAATAGCCAGAATCAAACTCTTAGGCAGCCACCACAGATCTATTAATCCGATGCCCACTAGTACACTTAAAGCTCCTAAGGTTGTGGCCTTAGTGGCAGTTTGCATTCTATTATAAACATCAGGCATTCTAATTAATCCTATTGAAGCAAGTAATAGGAAGAAGGTGCCTATGCTAATGAATATATAACCTATTATTTCCAAAATGATATATACAACTGCTGTCATAGGCCTCCCTCCAAGTACCTCGCAAGTGCTATAACTCCAACAAATGCCAATATGCCATATACTAATGCCACATCCAAATATATGAACCTCTTAAAGTAAAATCCTATAATAACTAAGAGAACTATTGTTATGTTCGTAAGAATATCCATGGCAACTGCCCTATCTGGTGCAGTAGGACCCTTTACCAAGCGAACTATTGTAAGAGAGGCAGCTACAGAGATTAAGGTGATAAACACTATGCATAAATCAACTATGCAGCTCATTCAAACACCTCTTTAAGATACTTCTCAAACTCTCCTTTTATTATATCTCCTGCCTCTTTCTCATCTTCGCTCTGCACATAAATCCAGTGGATATAATATTTGTCATCAATTATCTGCATAGTCATGGTTCCCGGAGTGAGAGTTATAGAGTTTGCCAATGCAAGTTTACCTGCTGGATTCTTTAAATTCGTTCTTATCCTTACAATACCAGGTTTTATGGGTTTCTTAGGGCTTAAAACTCTATATGCAACATCAAAATTTGCCTTTATCATAGCCCATATAAAAACAGGAATATAGGCAAAAAACCATCCAATTCTTTTTGGAGATAAATTATACAATCCTCTCTGAGATAGATGCTTGTAACTCAAGGCCGCAGCTATAAGCGAAATAACCACACCCCCTATAAATTCCTCCAAATACTGGTCTGGCTTGATTCTAGGTGAAAATGTGAGTGTGCACCAAACTATGATGAATGCTAGGAAGGCATACGCGAACCGGTTCGCATTGCTTACCTTTTTCAAGTTACCACCTTCTTTGAGGTTTTTTGCTTTTCTGTAATCTTCAATTCTATATTTAATATTATTCGTTCTGATTCAGAACCTCAAAAAAGGAAAAATTAATTTATTAGTTTGTTCATTCACCAATCCCCATGGGGCCGTGGGGTAGCTTGGTTATCCTACCGGCTTTGGGTGAGGAACCACCAGCGGGTTCCTTTACTTCCTGCAACCCTCCAGAAAAGCCGGTGACTCCGGTTCAAATCCGGGCGGCCCCACTAAGCCCCTTTCTTAGAAAGAAAGCGGCTTTACCCGTAAAGAAGGGTTTTAAGAAAGCCCTTGACCCGGATTCAAATCCCGGCGGGCCCGCTAAGAGGAGACACCTGCGGTTTCTCCCTCTACTCTCTTCCTTCAAGTAGAGATGCTTTACCCCTCAAAGAATAATTTTTAAAAATTGGTTGATGGAGGATCGCACGAGCTGGTGGTTTCTGGAAAGCGGTTTTACCCAGAAAAAAGGGAAAATTTACCTAAAGGAAGATTAGGATTAGGAAAAGTTATTTTTACAGCTATGCAATCAAGCCCTATGGATATAATCTCAATTTTTAGGGCTCGGGCAAATGCTCTGCTTCGCAATATCGGAATAAATAAGGAGGTAGAAGAGGCAAAAGAGGATTTTGGAGATTTCACACTTCCCTGCTTCTCTCTAGCAAAGGAAATGAAGAAGAATCCGGCGCTCATAGCGAAGGATATCGCAGAAAAATTGAAGGATGAACATTTTGAAAAAATTGAAGCTGTTGGCCCTTATGTAAATTTTTGGATCAACGCTAAGAAATTAGCAGAATTAACCCTCAAAGAAATTTTAAGCGGAGACATTTTCAAATTCTCAAAGAGGGAAAAGGTTATTGTGGAGCATACAAGCGCAAATCCAACGGGACCGTTGCATGTTGGCCGCACAAGAAATTCAATCATAGGTGACTCTTTGGCAAGAATAATGAGAAAATACGGATATGATGTTGAAGTACAATACTTTGTGAATGATGTGGGAAAGCAAGTGGCCACTTTCCTGTGGGGTATAAAAAACATCAAAATTGAGGAGAAAAATGTTAGGGGGGATTACAAATATGTGCCTTATTATCAAGCCGCATATAGGGAGTTGGAGAAGAATCCCAAAATTGAGGAGGAAATACAAGAAATTATATGGAAATATGAGAGAGGAGATGAAGAGCTACGCAAAATGGCAAGGGAGTATGTGGGCTCCGTTCTAAAAGGCATTGAAGAGAGCTTGAAAAATATAAACATTCATTTTGACAATTTTGTCTGGGAATCTTCGCTTGTGAATAAAGCAAGGGAAGTGGCAAATTCTTTGAAAGAATATCTAAAAGAGGATAACGGTGCATTCTACATTGATTTAAAAGGGCTTGGCATTGAGGGAAAGGATAGATTGTATTTATTCAGGAGAGATGGCACAACTCTATATCCCCTTAGGGACATCGCCTATCATCTTATAAAGGGAGAAAAAGCCAGAAAAAATGTTGATGTGTTAGGTGAGGATCACAAGCTTCATTTTCAGGCAATTAAGAAAATTGTTAAAATTCTAAATAAAGATATAGAGCTATATGCACTTTTTTACTCCTTTGTAAAGCTTCCTGAGGGAAAGATGAGCACTCGCCAAGGAAAGGTTGTATATCTTGATGACTTACTAAAAGAGGCAGAGGCAAGAGTTGGTGAGATAATAAAAGACAGAGGATATGAGGAAGAAGAAATGGAAAGAATAAAGAAAGCAATTGCAGTAGGAGCGATAAGGTTTCACATATTAAATGTGCAAGAAGAGAAGCCCATGACATTTCGCTGGGAAGATGCACTTAATTTTGAAGGAGAGAGTGCTCCTTTCATACAATATACCCACGCTAGAGCAGCCAGCATACTGAGAAAAGCTGATTGGGATGGAAAATACTCAATTGAAAGCATCTCTCATCCCCAAGAGATTAAGCTTCTAAAACTCATGGCAAAGTATCCATCAATGGTTGAGAATGCAGCTGAGAGATTGAGCCCTTACATCATGGCGAGATACGCATATGCTCTGGCTTCTCAATTCAACCAATTTTACAGGGATTGCCCAGTATTAAAAGAAGAGGAAGAAATAAGAAATGCAAGGTTGGCAATTGTAAAAGCATTTAAAAAATTAATAAAAGATGTGTTGGAGCTTCTGGGAATAGAAGCCCCAGAAAAAATGTAGATTTATTTACCTCCTTTTTTCTCCTTTGTTCTCTTTGTAAACTTGCTCTTTGTTGTTTTCTTCTTCTGGTACATCCAGCCAACATAAGCCACTACTATGATTATCACTATGATTCCAACAACCAAAGCTGGTGTCTTCCAAGGTGCCGGTGCAATTTCTACATTCATCATCTTCTTGTTATCGCTTGTATAGCTCGCAGGTTCATCTGGGCAGTACACTTTTACAGTCACTGAATAATTATTAGCACCGTTGAACTTGTAGTGTATGTCATCAATAGCAGAACTACCTGCGCTTAGGTTATAGAATGTATCATTAACCACTTCTTTCCCATTGACCATTAGTATTACATAGTACACACGGGCGTCCTTGTTTCCATTGTTTGTCACATTTACCATAAATGTAAGCTCACTTCCTTCCACCTTGTCTCCCTTGATTTGAACATTTGTAACTGCTAGGTCAGGTCTAACTGGTGCAACTCTAAATGTCTTATTGTAAACTTTGTAATTTCCGGCCTCATCTGTGATATTCAAGATGATATAATATGTACCAAACTGGGTAAATTCAAGAGTTAGCTTAGGAGAGGTAAAAGTGCCATTTATTATTTTGAAATCTCCAGAACTCTCATTTAGTACATGATAATTCTTGTCTTTAATTATCCACTGATAAGATGCAATTGTTCCATTATCTGGATCATAGCTAGCAGAGGCATCAAATGTTACTTGCTCCCCCTCTTTTATCTCTGTGACCTGCTTTCCATTAGAGGTTACATTGACCTTGGGCACTGGAGGTGTTATATCCTTTATTATGGCTTTGAAATTAACGGTAATGGTATTATTAACAGCATCTGTGAATTTCACCCTTATGGTATAAGTGCCATTTCTCGTTGGCTTCTCAAAGGCATAGGTTTTATTAATTCCACTTGTCTTAACTCCATTGAAATCCCATACAACATTAAGTGGTAGAGAAACTTTGTGCTTACCATCATAAGTATCATAGCTATTAGTGGCATCGTAAATGATTTCTTGTGTCTCGTTAAATGTTAAAGTCACAGGTATTGTTGCAGTTCCATTCACAATACCCACTGTACCATTCTTTCCATAAACATCATAGTTCAAAGTTCTCATATCAGCAGCCATATTAACCTTAGCAACCATCTTTCCAGATGGATATTCAATTACCATATTCACTGTTGGATAGTATGCATCAGCAAGTATAGTAACATTTGTCTCATTTGTGTTTCCACCTCTATCCGCCACTTTCAACTGCAGTGTATGTTTTCCAGCCAAGAATGCCTTAGTGACATTGTAAACTCCCTTGCCTGACGCTTTAATTTGCCCATCAAAGAGCCAAGTATAAGTGGTATTCTTAGGATCAACTCTATCCCAGACCATATCATAAACCGCCTTGGATGCGTTGAACCAAACACTCTTTCCTGCTGGTACAACAATTGTGTAATTGCTTGCACTTTGATTTACTACATAATTCCTGTTCTCCATCTTAGCCCATCCAAACTTGAAGTGGAAAGTATCAATATAGAGGGCAGGACTCTTTCTCTCTTTCAGATCTATTTTGACTGGTGTATTCTTTATATTTGTAATTGTAAGTGTATTCACATAGCCGTTTACAGTGGCACCATTAACATCATTGCTTCTCTCAAGGTCACTTGGAAGCTGGATGGTATATTTGTAAACTATTTTAGCTCCAAAGTAGGTTGTCTCTCCACCATAGAGAGCAAGCTCAACATAACCATGCTTCAATAGCTGGCTTTTGCTTATGTTGTTATTGACATATGTGGCATCAATTGTTACCTTGTATTCCTCATTACCAGCATTTATAACCTTCCAGTTTGATGTGTAAGAGGACAATTCATATATATTTCCTCCAAGAGTTATTAAGTTGGTTGTGTACTTAGCAACATTGTTTGTGAAATACTGCTCAAGGTATGCGTTATCAACACCCAAGAACTTAAGCTGGTAATAGAGCACTCCTGTATCGTTGTAAGGCAGATTTGCGAGGATTGTCTCATTTGTTATATCCATTGTGTAAACCATATTTATTGTCTTCAAATCATCTGAAAGAGTTATTGTATAATCAACATCATTCTCCACGGGATTAAGAGATATTTTTGTAGGAGAAGAGCCCATGAGTTCAGATGCATAGTAGGTTTCAATACCATAGCCATCCGCAGTTATTACAACCTTGTAATTCTGTGGTTCTGCAAGATAGAAGCTAAATGGACCACCAGGGAACTGCAAAACATTGAATTCGTTGGAGCTCTCATTTATTAGGGTTATGTGCACATTTGTAGCCACTGGAAGGCCTGTGGATGAATCTTCCACAATACCCCATATCTTCTGGGCATTGCCCACATTTATTGTTAAATTCATATTTCCGCTAACCATCAATTCCTTGTAGTATGCCTTGTTAACTCCACCATCCATATAGGTTATCTTCATTGTAACCTTTCCATCGGGCAGGTTGAACAAGCCGTAAGTATCAATGCTCTTGCTTGCAATCTCTACATTCTTGAAGTATATAGATACATGGGCAGGTATAATCTCTCCATTCTTCTCAACGGTTAAATTGAGAACATTTGGAAGTGGGTACCTATCAACATTTAAGCTCCAGAAATCACTTCCGTCAAGGGTATGTAATCCTGTGGAATCAAACTTTACAGTGGCAAATGCTTCATCGTAGAAATAATTACCCTTGACCTGTCCATCGGTTTTGAGAGCATAATTTCCATAAGGTATATTCTCAAACTTCACAACTCCGCTTGATGAGGATACAGCGGAGGATACATATTTACCGCTAATTTCAAACAGGGATACACTCACCCCTGAAAGAAAATCACTATCCCCAGTAACAACATCATGATAAATTAAAACAAATCTCATCTCTCCCTTTTGTGGCTCAAGAGCATTCACTGTCCCTGCAAATACTAGGGCACTAAGGAGCAGCAACGCAATCGCTGCAATCACTTCTGTTTTTTTCCAATTCTTGGTGTTCATAGGGTTTTCCCTCCATCTTTCTTTTCGGTGTGGGGTAAAATCACTTTCTATTTATATACTTTTCTGAGAAATCATAAAAGCACAATAGGAAAAATTAAATATTCTATAAAAAATAAAGTTTTATGCTTTTGCTCTACATCATATTTGTGCTTATTGGGGTGGGGCTTGGCATAATAACGGGCTTAACTCCCGGGTTTCATGTGAATAATGTTGCCTTAATCATTCTCTACATTTACTCTTCTTTTCACATTAATCCCCTGCTTTTGGCAAATCTCATAGTGGCAAATATGATAACGCATACATTTGTGGATTTTATACCATCAACATTCTTTGGGGCTCCAAGCGAGGATACATCCCTATCTGTGCTCCCCATGCATAGACTATTGTTACGAGGAGAAGGATTCAAGGCAATATACATATCCACCTATGGCTCTCTCCTAGCAACCATTTTTGCATTGCCTTTAATTCCTCTATTTCAAATTGCACTCGTGAATATGGACCTTGCAAATTCGTTATATTTTTACACTCCTTTGCTCCTCTCCCTCATAATCTTGGGCTTGCTTTATCTGGAGAGCAGGAAAAATTTGAAAAGTGTATTTTTCTCACTTCTCGTAATTGCCATCTCAGGAGCTTTTGGATACATAGCCCTGCATTTTCCATTAAATCACAACTATGCAGTATTTAGCAATGGAATGAGCATTCTATTTCCAATTTTTACGGGGCTCTTTGGCATACCTGTATTGCTACTCTCTCAAAACACAATAGTGCCTGAGCAGAAGATAATTAAGCCAGAAATAAAGGGAAAGCATTATTTTTCCTCTTTTGTAGGCACTCTCTCTGGCTCCCTGGTTGGTTTTCTTCCCGGAGTAACTTCGGGAGTTGCGGCGGCAATATCAAGAATATTCATAAAGGAGGATGATACTGAGAATTTTCTATACGCTTTAGGAAGTGTCAATACTGCAAATTATATATTTAACCTTGCTGCCCTATTCTTAATTCTAAGGCCAAGAAGCGCTGCTGTTAATGTAATAGCCCAAATGCTAAACATATCTCTTTGGTTCAACACGAAATTTCCGCCTTCATCCTTCGTGCTCATCCTCTTAACAGTGGCAATAGCGTCCTTGCTTTCATTCTTCATAACAATAGCCCTAGGAAAAGGATTTGCAAAAGGTATTGGAAAAATAGGGAGGAAATATGGCTTAATATCTCGCATATTAATTGTTATTCTTTTTGCCATAATTTTCATATTTACAGGCATAATTGGAGTGGTGTTTGGAATAATCGCAACTCTCATAGGTCTGCTACCTCCAAAATTTGGTGTAATGCGAGTGCATTTAATGAGTGTAATTATAATTCCAGTGCTAATTGCCTATCTATAAAAAATTTGGGAAGAAGAATAATGTATCATAGCGCCAATTAGTGCTCCACTTAGATGGAATCCCCAAATGATTATCAATCCCGCCACTAGTATCAATGCAAATCTAACCCACTGAGGATAATCGTGTCTTCCTATTCCAATACCTAGCAGCAATAATACTAGAAGTGATACACCTATTGAGTATGGCAGTATTCCAAGAAATACCATAACTGTTGTTACAAAATAATCTGATTCTCCAGAGGCAAGAGAAGGTATTAAAGATTCATAGAAAAATACGCCAATAGCCATAAGTACTAATGCCACTACAAGCACAGTTCCAATTGCAGTAGGACTATACGCCAACCGCTCAAAAATGGATTTTTTGCGCTTGGGTGCAGGTGCATATGTTTGCTCTGGGGGAATTTGATTCTCGTCATCCATTATATCCCCTACCATTTTTATCCCCAGCGGATATTGTATTACAACTATTTAAAAATTTAATTAAAAATCCAAATATCTAGCGATAATTTTATATGCCACCAATAACATTACGATTGAGGGATTAAAATGGCAAAGAAAGAAGAGAAGGTTGAAAACTGGTATGAAAAACTTGAAAGCGAACTAGAGAAGAAGAGGGAAGAAGTGATAAAGACAATTTCCACGGAGAGAGAAAAGAAAAAAGAGTTGAATATGAACCTAATTGAGGATTTCTGGAGAATATGGCTTCAATTCAACAAGATAAATGTTCATTTTAGAATGGATCCCCCGCATTCTGAGTGGGGCAAATTCATTGTGTTCCCAGATAAGTGGGAGCTTAGGGATGATTTTGATTTCTCTTCTCTAACTGAGATAGCTCTTGTGGATTTAACGAGGGATCAGAACAGAACAGGGGATTCTATAAAAATTACATACTATGGGACAGAAGAGGGTGAGAGAATAAAGATGATCTTTGAATTCTTTGAGGGGGAAGAATATTACAAATACTCTGGATTAAAGAGAATCTACAGCCAGTACATACTATACGATGAAAGCGTTAGTAAGGCAAGCATTGATAAAATGAGGGATATTCTTCTCAAGGTCATACCAAAATGGTACGAGTCCCATCTTAAGGGGGATAGGAGCATAATAATTGATTACATAAAGAACAATTTTACAAAGGGTGAGTCCTTCGCTGTCTAATCTTTGAATTCTTTTTCTATCTGTTTCTTTATCTCCTCTCTCAAGCTTATTTCTTGCTCCCATTCTTCCAAGGAATCCAAAGCTTCTTTTAATTCTCTTAGGCAATCAATGCATATCCATTTATTCCCAATTTTCTTCATAGGCAAGTTTTTGTATCCTATCCTACCGCAGAAAAAGCAAACATGCATCTCAGGAATCTTGCTCTCCACATAAAGATCAAGCTTCATACTCTCAATTATATTTTTTAAAACATTCTCCTTGATTTTCCTCACCCCCTGTGCTTTGGATTCACAAGCAAATATTTCTCATCAATCTTCACCACTGGCAAATTGTTAAGCGCTGCCAAATCTAATAAAATTGCCACTGCCTTATTGTAATTATCCTTTGTGTTTTTCATACCAAGGTAATACATTATATCCAAGGGAGTTATCCTTGCAACCTTGCTCTCAGAACCTATGTGATTTTCCCATTTTATCTTTATCTTCTTTGACTCCTCGCTCCCGCTATAGCTTGGCTCAATAATTTCAATATTCAAATTTTTAGGAATCTTCGTAGAAGGTGTAAAGCCAAAATAAACAGCAGCTATACTCTTCAATTCTTTCTCATCCATAGGCTCACCTCAGAAGACATCCGCCTGTGCAAGAACATTTATTCCTCCCTCGCCTATCTCGTACAATTTTACCTCCCTTGAATGCTGTGTCCTTCTCATCTTCAAAACTCTAATTGTGAGTTTTAGAACATTGTGCTCTTCAAGAAATGAAAGGAGGATAACTCCATCCACAACATATTCAACTATTCCGTCCCTGCTTACATTGGGATTCTTCGGGTCTACCTCCGCCGTGAAAATTGCAGTTGCCCCACTTTCCTTTATGCTCTTTGCGAGCTTGAAAACAATCTTTCTCTTCTCATCAATGCTATCGTACATCATCGTTATCAAGCTTATTGAGTCCACAGCAATTCTTGTTGCACCAAACTCCTTTATGAGCTCTGGTATATCGCTCTCTAATCTCTCAACACTGCTCTTAGCATCCTCAGGGTCAAGTTTTAAAAGCTGGAGCTGCGAACCTAAGTATTTTGAGTAATCCCACCCAAATCTGCTGGCACTTTCAACCACGCTACCTTCATCTTCTTCCAAGCTCAAAAATATGCATTTTTCCCCATTAATTAGGCCTTCCCATATGAATTGCATAGCAAATGTGGTTTTTCCAGTGCCGAAGGCACCTATAACTGCAACACTATGCCCCTTTGGAATTCCACCGTTAAGCATGTCGTCCAATCCCTCAATTCCAGTTTTTATTCTCATATTCATCACCCTATCTTTTCAGTATTCACAACAACAAACCCACTGCGCCTGTTTAGAGTGGTATTGAACCTCGCAATCCTCTCCTCCTCAAGATGAGACATAAGCCCTACAAATTTGAGCACATACATATAGCGATATCTCTTTGAATAACTTCCAGAGCCGTGCCACTCAAATACAAATACACCATCAACTGCGTCAAAAAGTAAGTTTTCTTTCATCTCATCCACAACGCCCAGAGTTAAAAGGAGATAAATAACTGTGTTCCATTTCTTGGCTGCTCTCCTCAATCCCTTTATCACATCAATTAGATTTTCAAAATTTATGCGAGTGGAGGTAACTAAATCAGTTAAAGAGTCCACGATAACTATCCTTCCATTTGAGTATGAATCAAGAACATTCACGAATTCTTTCAATATTTCTCCCTTTCTCTTCAAAAATTCTCCCGTGCTATCGCTAATCCATCTCCTAGGAACTATGCTGTTGCGAAAATACTCCACTGACAAATCTTTTATTTTTAGCGAATCTCTAAATGCTTCGGCAAGGTCTTCGTTGAAGGTCAAATCAACTGCCCGAAATATTTCCTCCTCACTCTTGGAAAAGGATATGTACAATGTGCCCTCGGGGATGTAAATATCCTCGGCCTCTATAATCATAAATTTTCTCCTTTCCTCATATTTCCTCGCTATGGATAATTTTGCTGCGGAAGTGTAGGCAAATTCAACATTGCCAGAGCCGGGCTCTCCAGCAAGAATTACAACAGAGCCAGCAGGTACTCCCCCTTTAACGATTTCATCAAATGCTGCCACAGATGTAGGTATTCTCATCTATCAAACCATAACAATTTGAAATTTAAACCTTTGCATAATGGCAAATTAATTATACAACTCTCTCATCATCTTATTTTATGCACAAACTCATAATTGGTATAGATATCTTGGAGGATTGCTTGAATTCAGAAGAGCCCTGGATGTGCGTATATAAAAAGCACGAGGAACTCTTTCAAAACTCAATAGGAAAAATGCTCAACACCGATGCATTACAATTTTTCAAAAATACAAAAAAGAATCTATCTGAAATTTTGAAAATAGTGGAGGTATATAAAAATAAGAGTGACGAAATACATAATATTCTTCAAAGAGTAGAAAATATGTGTCCCATAGACAATAATTTTTCTGTGTATTTCCTTCCCACACCCTTTGATTTTGTTATAACTCAATACTCCCAAAAATTGGGACTTTTCATATTTTTTGGTATTGGTGGAGATGATTCCTTTATGAATCCAGATAATTTGATTGTGCTCTTACCCCATGAGTATGCCCATATTGTGCGCTTGCATACTGTTCTTTTGCCAGAAGGCATAGATTCTCCTTATCAAATGAATTTTGCCAATTTAGCCATACTGGAAGGTTTGGGAATAACATTTTCAGCTTGGTTTAACAATGATTTAAAGAAGGAGAGTCTCTGGAAATATATCCCTTTTGAGAAGGATAAATGGCAAGAATATATGGAGAGAGAAAATGAATATATAGAACTACTCAAAAACAGGAAGGATGAAAAATTAACTCAAGATACAATACTTGAGTTCTATGGCCCTGAGAGAAAAGGATACGCTATTGGCTCTCTCTACATTTTCTCCCTGATTGAAAAAGGATATTCTATATGTGAGCTAGATAAAATGAAGGATTGTGAGATTTTAGATAAACTCTAATTCTTTCTTTGGAAAAAACTCACAGCAAGAATAGTCACAATGATGGATACTGAAACAATTGTACTCGCATAAAGGGCCACATTTTGCATTTTATATTCTCCGTACAATTGCGGTGCTTCTTTCATCATGCTATCAATCTCAACCTCTTTAGCGGGATGAGATGCAAATTTCATAAAAGGTCTATTCAAAATTATCTGCGTGTAAAATCCATTTTCAAGCTTTGCCTCATTATTGAACGCAATTAAATCAAAGAGAGAGCCACGGAGCCACCAACCAAGCTCCTCAGAAGAGTTTGCCTTTTCATAGGGCATATATGGTATCCCTGCTAACGAGAAGGGTATGTTTTCCAATATACCGGCTCTCTGCACATGGCTCCCATGCCTGAAAATATGCGCTTGAAAATTAATAATTCCCTTAAATTCTCTATTGAAATTTCCTGTGAGGTTTCTATGGATTGTAACTGTATTATTGATTAATTTTCCACTAAATCTATTAGTAGCATAGCCATTAATGCTAGCCCTCACATTTCCCCAGTACTTTGCTTTCATATAGTAGCTCAAATTTCCATCTTCGTTGAGAATATAGGGCAAGGAAGAATTATAGGCAATGAACATTTTCAAATCGTAGGTGGCTTTAATCTTGCTCGTACTATTCTCCCACATTTGAAAAGGCTTAGGAATGAAAGAACTCACATTTAGATACTCCTCCCTCGGCTTAGGAGTGTAGAGATGAATGTACTGCTTTACAATTCCATAGAAGCTGTAATTCTTTCCATTAAATTCCATATTCCTCTTTTTCATTAGAATATAACCATCCCAATTAACCCAATAGAGCTTGATAGAGGAGTTATGATACTCTCCATATACCGTGCCATTATTGCTTTTCCAAACGCCATTCATAAATCCATAGGTATAGTAAGAACCCTTATAAGTGAGATTGTAAATTCCATCCTCATAATTTGCCTTGACATATAATCCCATAACCCTATTTCCATTCATCCTACCCACAAAGCTTGCATTTTCCATTTCCACATTCTTAAAACTCCATTTGTATCCCCAACCCTGTGAGTGCTGCGCAGAATGCACTGAAGGGATGAGAAGAATTAAAGTGATGAGCAAGGCAATTCCCATGGCAATTTTCATAAAAATGCAATGCATTTCTTTTATAAATCCATTTCTAATCTTAAAAAATTTTAAATATTGCCTCGCTCATAAAAGATTTATGGATGAGAAGATAAAAACGGGAATTCTGGGGCTTGACGACCCTCTGGATGGAGGATTGATGGACAAATCTTCCACAGTGGTAATAGGTTCAACGGGTGCAGGTAAAACAACATTTGCAACTCAATTTATAAGGAGGGGTTTGCTTGATGGCCAAGATTGCATATTCATAAGCTTGGACGAAAATAAAGAGCAGATAATTAGGGATGCTCTAAATATGGGGTGGGATGACATTACATACTTCGTAGAGGAAGAAAAATTGATTTTTGTAGATGCCTCTGGCAAAGAATTCAAAGCATTCATAAGAAAAGAGCTCCCAGATTTCGTATCAACTTGGCTTGGGGCTAATACTAGAATTGCCATAGACCCTTTAACCCCCGTGGTATGGGCTACACCATCAAGGTACGAGCAAAGAGAATTGCTTGGCTTTATGCTCAAGGAGATGAGAAAGATAGGAACTGTGGTGGCTACCTTGGAAGAGCATGGGCCTGCGAATCTATCTGCCCCAGAAACAGCAATTCCAATGTATCTGGCAGATTCCATAATCCATCTTCGCTATAGGTATGTTGAGGACAACACTCGCAGAGATTTGAAAATTATAAAGATGAGGGGGAGCAGGCATAGCGAAAAGGTATTTCCTTACAAAATCGTCCGCGGCTTGGGGCTCGTGGTTATGCGTGGAAGCTATCATATGAAGCACACGAGGGTAAATGTGGAAGAGCTTGAAAAGAAGGTTATGGAGAAGCTAAAAAATGCATCTCCCATAGTGCAAGAGAGAGTGAGAAAACTCATATCAAAATTAAATGATGAGGACCTTGAGGATATAAATCTGGATGAGCTCGCCGATATGCTTGTGGAGGAATTCTCTTGAAACTCGCCTCCCAGCTTCAAAATTTGATAAAAGAAGAGGAGGAAGAAAAAGGATTTCACATATTTGCAAACAAGCATAGGAGAGATGCTTTTAGGGAATTAACAAGAGCTCCATGCCAGACATCATCTGCTCTAGCAAAAGCCCTAGGCTATGATGTGCAAGATGTAGAATGGCACCTGAAAAAATTGATGAAAGAGGGTTTTGTGGAAAAGAGAGAATACAAGAAAAAATTGTTCTATCCATCCGAGTTGATTATGAAAGAGGATATTCCCCTATTCGCATTGCTAAATACCAAGAGTGGTTGGTTAATTGTGAATTCTCTCAGAGAGAAATGCAGGGATATGCCCTTCCTTTACAGGCATGTGAGCAGAGCAACAGCATATAGGATTGTTAAAGAGCTCCGCATTCTTGGATTTTTAGAGGAGATGAAGGGCACAAAGAGATTAATATGCTTGAATGATAATTTCTATGATAAGATTGAGAAGTACGATGCCCTTGGCATAGATTTCAAAAAGAGATTCATTGAGAAAATTGAGAAGAGAGGATACAGCGTTGAGGTGATAGGCACTTATAATTATGAGGTAACAATTAGGATCGTTGGCATAGAAAACTTCACATTGGGCATTTACATATCTCCCCTGAGAACAATTTTGGAGGGAAAAGTATGGAGCTGAGGGAAGAATTAAAAAGAAAGGCGGGAGAGAAGGCCGTGGAATACATAAAAGATGGGATGGTTGTGGGCTTAGGCACTGGCTCTACGGTGAAATACACAATCCTCAAATTGGGAGAGCTTGTAAAGGATGGTTTGAATATAATAGGAATACCCACATCAATTGCAACTGAAAAACTCGCAAAGGAGAGAGGAATAAAATTGGGAAGCATTGATGATTACCAAGTTATTGATTTAACGATAGATGGCGCCGATGAGGTAGATAAAAATTTGAATTTAATAAAGGGAGGCGGTGGTGCCCTCCTCAGGGAAAAGATCATCGCGCATGCTTCAAAATATGAAATAATAGTTGTGGATGAGAGCAAAGTAAAGGATATTCTCGGAGATTTCCCCTTGCCCATAGAGATTGTAAAGTTTGGATACAAGAGAACAATGAATGTATTATCAACTTTGGGCTGCAAACCCCAACTTAGGGTGAGAAATGGGAAAGCATACATCACAGATAATGGAAATTACATAGTGGATTGTAAATTTGATAAAATTGAAAATCCTGCTGAGCTGGAGAGAAAGATTGATGAAATACCTGGAGTTGTGGAAATAGGCCTCTTTATAAACATGGCTAAAGAAGTCATAATAGGAAAAAAAGAGGGTATAGAAATTATGAAAATTCCTTGAGATTTTTTATTATATTTTCTATATCCTTCATCTTGCCCCTCAGGTCGTTTTCTATCTCTTCCAAGATTTTGGGAAATGGTTTTGCAAGTTTATAGCCATGAACAGGCCTTCCTTTACCTTCCTTCTTTATATCCCTTTTAACAATCCATCCCTTCTCACGAAGGTACTTCATTGCAATGCTAACCTCTGGTTGCCTGAGCCCTGTGTTTTTCTCTATCTCTACAGATATAACCTCATCTCTATTGTACATGTACGCTAATGTCTTTGCAACATTGCGTGATAATCCTGCCTTTTGCAAGAGTTCTGCAAGCTTTTTATCCTTTTCTGACATCTCGCCAGATCTCATATCTATCACCAACCCATATATTAAAGTGTTCCTATATAAAGTTTTCTATGTTCCAAAAAAATATTTAAATATTTGCCTCCGAAAGAATTAACTCTATGATTTATTTATTCCCATTATGCGTATGCTAATGCACGCCTGCTGTGCTCCTTGTCTTATGGCTCCTTACAAGCACTTGAGCGAGAAGTATGATATAACAGTTTTTTGGTACAATCCAAACATACAGCCCTATAGGGAGTATTTGAGAAGATTAAAGGCATTCAAAGAATACACAAAGAGGATAAATGCAAAGGTGATTTACGATTACTCCTATCCCTTGGAGGAATGGCTATACAAGGCAAGCATTTTGAGCAAGAAGAGCAATGTACTTCGTTGCAAGTACTGCTATGCGGATAGGTTGTACAAAACAGCTCTCAAGGCAAAAGAGTTGAATTTTGATTTCTTCTCCACAACTCTTCTCCTTGCTCCCTATCAAAAGCATGAAATTATTAAAGAAATTGCAGAAAGGATAGGGAAAAGCGTAGGCATAAAATTCTACTACGAGGATATGCGCAAATGGTTTGATGAGGGAGAGAGAATGGCTAGGGAGGCGGGAATTTATCGTCAGGGCTATTGCGGCTGCATTTACAGCGAAGCAGACCGATACTGGAGGGAAAAAATTGAGTGAAGAATGGAGAACAAGAAGGGAAAGAATTGCGGAATTAATCAAAAATAATGCTCTCAGCCCCTCCGAGATTGCAAAAATTATGGAAATGTCAGTGAAGGATGTATTGGAAGATTTAAAGCATATAGCAAGCTCGCAAAAATATGGGAAGTTGGTAGTTATGCCTGCAAGATGCAAAAAATGCGGTTACCAGTTCAAGCCAGAGATAAAAATACCCAAAAAATGTCCAAAATGTCATAGCACTTGGATAGAAGAGCCAAAATTTAAGCTCATAGCAAAATTTAAAATAGAGGGAGTGCTTTATTTAATTGGGGTGAATGAATGGAGGGGAAGTATTTGATATTTGGAGTTGTGGCCCTGCTTTTGCTATCTTTGGGTGCCACAACAGTGAGTGCTTCTAGCGTGAATTTCTCGCCACAGGAGATTTGGACATACAAACCAAAGATAGATACAACCTACGATGCAAGTATGGATACTCCCAGAAATAGAATGAAAACTTCTCTGCATTACGATGTGAATGGAGATGGTGTTACAGATGTGCTTGTTGAAATACACAATTATACAGCCAGAACATACACCTTAATACTTCTCAGTGGCGCAGATGGAAGCGTTCTTTATCAGAATAAATTCACAGATGTTGAATATACTGCACCTCCTGTAGAACCATCTGTTTATTCAGTGACATATATTGATAACAATGGAAACTTGCAAGCATCATACCAGTTCGTAATTTTCGGAAATCATAGCGATAATAACAGGATATCAATTTACAAGCTTGGCAACGATTTGAGCAATGAATCTTACAGAGGCATAGAAATACCAACAAGCATAAACACTCCCTATGGCTCCATACCAATAAGCATGTCCTATGTAGAGGTGCAAATACAAAATTACAACTATTCTGCCAAAGAGGGTTTGCTATTTATGGGATATTATACGGGATATTACACTTTGCCCCCACCCTCTAACACCGCTGTCTATTTCTCTGAGCTCAACTTAACAATGTTAGATTATGACCTAAATTTGGCGTGGCAGAGAAAAGAGTTATCACCTACTAGCAGTGGAATTGTACCCTTTGGAATGGAAATAACTAACTTAAATGGCTATGGATTTAATCAAGAACACACTGAGTTTGAAGGAGCGGATATTATCTTTGTAAACGAGTCCTCGGGAAATACAAATATTGAGGCAATTGAGGCAACAGATAGCAGTGTGCTGTGGAATATAACCTTACCCGGATTTGCGTATATATCCTCACCCTTTGATTTCTTGGGAGTTATAAGCTCCATTGATTATAACAACGATAGTAGGGTTGATTTGCAAATTGTTACCTATTATAACAACCAAACCTATGTGCACTTTGTAGATGCCGATGGAAATGTCATAGCTAGATATGATTGGAGCAAAGTGGCTCCTATCCAAGATGCCATGCCCACATACATATTCAATCCCTCAAAACCAGCAACGGTGCAGCATAATACAATAGATTTGAATGGAGATGGCAGCAGAGATATTGCCTTCCTTGTAAATTACACTCTCCTTGTGGCATTTGACATAAAGAACAATCAAACCTTGTATACAAGGAATTTAAGTGGAGAGTACAGTTACTATTTTGGCTTGATGCTATCAAAACAAGATATAAACGGCGATGGCATTGATGACCTATTTTTATACGGAGGAAATATGAGTTCAGGGCAGTATTGGTACAAGCTGAACTACACCGCATTGGATGGCGCCTCTGGTAAGATTATTTGGAGCGCTATTTATGAGCATGTCATAAACCCAGCTCTTGGACCAATATACCCGGTGTACTTCTCAGATTTAAATGGTGATGGTTATGGAGAAGATATAATCATCCAAGGTTATACTGCTGACTCTTCTGGAGTTCATGCAAATGTAACAGTTATATCTATGAAAGATGGTAGCAAGCTCTTAACTTTCCAAGTGAATAGCTCTGTTTCAAATACAGATTTTAAATCTTGGAGTACTTTGGCAGTGATGGTAGGTGATGTGAATGGTGACGGAATAAATGACATGGAAATTTTAATGTATTATTCCACCAAATTGTCCAACAACGAACCATACGAGGATACTTTCATCCGCATTTTCAGCGGCTCTGATGGTACATTACTATGGCGTGGAGATGTGATCGGGCAACATATTCCAACAAATATAGTCAGAATGTCTTGGAGTGGAGAATATAGAGCAAGTAGAGTGACTACAAACAACAATGATATTCTAATCACCACAGAAGATTCTGTGAGCGATTACGAAGTTCAAAGTGCTGTGCCAGAGTTCAATACAATATTCTTGCCCATATTAGCCATAACTATTGCAGCGGTGATTTATCTCCGCCGCAAATAATTTTTTATTTTTATACACCATTTTTGAAGGTTTGATTTGTCCTTAGTTTTTCTATTTTCTCCTAAATCGTTTGTATAACCTAAGAATTTCAATTCCTCTATGAATTTTTTTCTAGCTCATTTTTCTCATTCTCTTTTTACCATTTTCACCACTTTTTACCACTTTTGATGGGTAAATACGGGTAAAACTAATTCCGCTTGCAATTTTTACCATTTTTACCATTTTTTTACCACTTTTACCACCTTTTTAAAGTGGTAAAAATAGGGGTTATATGTCAGCATAAAAGGGCAATATAGTGGGGTATATGGGCACCAATTTTAAGGGGCTATAATGGCTCAAATAGGCGGATTTTAGGGCTATATGGAGGGTTAAAATGGGTAAAATGCATGAATTTTCATGGATAAGGGGAGGAAAGAGCAATCAAGGGTATGGGTCCGGGAATGCCCAGCGATGCCCATCAAGTTGCGTGAATTTTTCAAGCTTTTACCCCCAGTTTCTTGGGTAAAAGTGGTAAAAGATTTAAGCTCTTTACTCCCGCAGTCATCAAAAATAATATATCCTACCTTCCTTCTCTTATTTTTGGGCATCTGGGCCCCCGGCGGAGAGCGATGTGTCATCGCACAATGATGCTTGGGCCAGAAGGTGCCCTATAATCCCCCGGCAGGGTCAGGCACCTTGAAAAATGATAGGTGCTGTTAATGTCGGGGGATATTATCTTCTTATCATATCCGCAAGGAGAATTAGAATTGGAAATATTTCTAACCTACCAAACCACATCTCTAAAATTAGAGTAACCTTTTCAACCCAAGGCATAAGGGGAGAAGTCAATCCCACAGTTAGGCCCACATTGCCCTCCGCACTTGCAACTTCAAATAGAGAGTTAACCAAGCTATGTCCGTAGGCCATGAATATAAAAGCACCAAATAGAAGTATGAAAAGATAGGTGGTGGTATAAACAGCCACATCCCTAACTTCTGAGGACTCAAAAACTTTCTTGCCTATCTTAAATGGAATAATGGCACTCTGTGGATATAACCTCACTTTAACATACCAGACAATTCCATAAACCAATACTATGACCCTTATGAGCTTCAAAGCGGAAGATGTGGAGCCATAGGCGCCTCCAAATATCATACTCAAAATCAATATTGTTTTATCAAAGCTAGGCAAGTTAGAAAGGTTAGAGAGGCTAAATCCAGTGCCTGTTAAGGCCGAAGTTACATGAAAGAATGCCTGCAAAGATGCCATGCTCCACCCAGAGCCCAAATATACTAGGTGCAATAGCATCATTCCTGAGAAAAATATTATTATGACCACCATGGCTTTCACTTCTATGCTCATAAACTTCCTAAATTTGCCTCGGAATAGATTTATGTGAGATACAAAAGATGTACCTCCAGCAAACATTGCAAATATCATGGCTATGGCAACATAGGGAGAGTATGCAGCTATACTATTATTCGTGACGGCAAAACCACCAGTGGCGAGGGCGGTCATTGCAATATTTACTGCATCAAATAGAGGGACTTTTAAAAGGTAGAATATGAATGCAAATAGAAATGTATAGAAAAGATAGATAACCCATATTTTTCTCACCGTTCCAACTACCGTGGGCTCTGTCTTATCACTCCTCCCCTCTGCAAAATAAAGAGTTTGAACTACCTTGCTAGTACGGTACATAACGGATAAGAAAAGAGCTATTACTCCAACACCCCCTATCCACTCTGTAAGGGAGCGCCATAGAAGTATGCTCTTTGGGAGAATTTCAACATTTGTAAACATAGTTAATCCTGTGGCCGTAAAACCTGACATACTCTCAAACCATGCATCAAGGGGATTCAAATACCCAGAAATAATGAATGGAATTGCGCCAAATAGGGACATGAAGAGCCAGCCAATTGCCGCTATCTTAAAAGAGTCCCTGAGCGTTAAATTCTGGGGCGGTGGAAGTTTCATAAATGGAACCCATATAAATAAAATCCAGCTTGCAGGAAATAGGAAAGATAGGGTTAATATTACGCTTCTATCAACTATTAGGGCATAAACACCATCAATGAGCATAAAGATAGATACATAGGTTAGGAGTTTCAGTGAGTAATAAAGTACTTTATTCATCTCACTACCCCAACACTATCTCCCTCACCTTCTTCTCCACACCCTTCTTGGTGACTATTGCAAGCTCATCCCCTTCTCGTATAACTTCATCTCCCCTAGGCACTATTATCTGGCCCTTGCGCAGAATTGTTGCTATTATGCTTCCCCAAGGCATGTGTATATCGCTCAATTTCCTATCAACTATTGGGGATAGTTTATCAACACGCACATGCAAGAGCTCAACATCTCCTGAAAAAGTGAGCACTGAGGTAAAGCCCTTTATCCCTGCGTACATGGCCTTTGCAGCCACTTCAGTTGTGCTAATCACTACATCCACACCCAAACTCTCATAGAGAACCTTATTGCTTGGATTCGTAGTTCTAGCTATGACCTTGCCCACATTGTAATTGTGCTTTGCAAGCTGGCAGGCTACAAAATTCACTTGGTCATTGCCGGTGCAAGCAACTAAAACATCCGCCTTCAATATACCAGCATCTTCAAGATATGATGCTTCACTACCATCTCCCTTTATAACGAGAATATCATAATTCTCAGCCATATGCCTTGCCCTATCTTCATCCTTCTCTATCAGCGCTATATTATGACCCTCAGCAACAAGCATACTAACCAAGTACTCACCTATTCTCCCACCGCCAATGACAATAATATACATAGTTAAGGTTATCCAAATGGAGAATTTAAACATTTTCGCAAAAAGAGAAATCATTTGAAGTTCTCGTATAAAAAACATGCTTTCTCATGACATGGCTGTTCTTTCCGAAGCACGATAATTTGATTTTTGTTCCAAAATATTTAAATAAGGGGCACCTTTTAATTGGACATGGGTTTAATACCCAGGAGGACAAAACTATGAAGAGGATATATAAGAAGAAAGAGGAGGGCGTAAGCCCGGTTATAGCTACCATTTTGATGGTTGCTATAACAGTAGTGTTAGCAGCGACAGTGTGGCTACTGGTCTCTGGGTACACTGGTGGGAGTTCTTCAACCCCACTAACAATGAGCTTGACATACGATGTACAACAGAGTACTGGAAATACTTCTGTTTTTGATATAGCAATGAGCCATCCAACACAAGTCGATGTGACGAAAGTCAAGGTTACCGTGAAAAATGGCACTAGTTTAGTTGGTACAGTTTCAATCAGCGGTTTTGACAAGATGATAAAAGTAGGCACTAGTGGTGGCCAAAATATATATGTGAAAGTTTTTGACCTTAACAACAATACAAAGCTAGACACTGGAGATCAGATAACATTGATCAATGGTGGTAAAGATTCCTCTCTCGGAGGATATACTATAATAGTATCAATTACTGGATACAGTGGCAACGCAAAGGCTACAGTGCCTTCCTAAACAAAGAATAAAGAAAATAAAAACCAATTTTTCCCTTTTTTATTTTTGGTGTGTGCGATGAAGAAAGAGGAGGGCGTGACTCCCATTATAGGCATCTTGCTAATCGTTGCCATAACAATTATACTTGTTACCACAATTTACTTTTTTGCAACTAGCTATTTTAACACGCCTTATATGACCAACCAGCTAATGTGCACCCTCACAATGGAGCCGCAGGCCTCAAATTCCACTGATGTTTTCTTTACCATTGAAATGAGCAGCCCGCAGCAGATTGATGTGAGCATGGTAAAAATTGGCGTTTTTCATGGTGGGAAATACACAATGCTAAATTATTCATCCTCCACAGGCACTTGGAGCAATAATACCCAAGGCACATGGCATTATGAGGCAATATTCCACGATAACAACAACAATAAAAAACTGGATAGTGGAGATGAAATTGAGATTAAAATCATTGGCACAAATGCCCCTCATTTCTCATCTGGAGATTCTATAAGATTGAGCATCGTGGGGTATAATGGCGTTGCAACGGGGTACATAAAATTATAATCTTCCTTCATTTCGCTACTCCAAGATTTTATACCTTTCCCGACATTCTCCCTTGCCCACTTGCCACAATATATTATCCCTGCAAAGGATAACTAACACTCAATGAACAAATATAAATCACTTCCTCGCAATTATCTTTATCACATCACCATCCTTGAGCTCGTAATCGTGGCCGAGAATTCTCTTGCTGCGGCCATCCACGGCACGAATAAAATTCTCACCAAGCTCTGTATGCACCTTGTATGCAAGCTCCAGAGCTGTGGAGCCAAGGGGAAATAGATAAACATCGGGAAGAACATTTCCATCCTTGTCCGTCCATTTATTCTCATCCTCCACAGGATAAACGGCAATCATTTGCAGTACATTGAAAACTGTGTGCTCTATGACCTTCTGCACTCCCGTACCTCCAAATCTATGCATAAATTCGCGAATTTTCTCTAAAGCTTTAAGCTGTGCTGCACTCAATTTCTCCTCATGCAAAATCTTGAAATCCTCATCTCCTGGCTTGTAATCCACAAGTCCTGCTTTTGCAGCTCTGCGCAGTGCAAGCTCGTAATCTGCCGATATGGGTATGGCATCATAGCCCTTCTCCCTGCATCTCTCCAAGAATTTTTTCAAATAATCCTCATCGGTTATATCCGCCTTGTTGGCAGCGATTACCATTGGCTTGGCAATGCGCCTTATTTCAAAAGCTAGGGCAAGGATGTCCTCATCGCTCCATCTACTCGGCTTCTCGTCTAAATTCAAATGCGATAGTGCTGCATGTACTTGCTTATCATTTATGTTCAATCCTGACAATCTTTCAGCAATGGCCACCTCTATCTTTACCTTCTCCGCCTCCAATCTCCTCGCAATGCGGGTCCAGCCCCTGCCAATTATATCTGCAATCCAGTAGGCAATTTCCTTGTCTAAAAAATCAACATCCTTGCATGGGTCTCTGCTCCCCTTAGGCACAGGATTGCCCTCAGCATCCGTTGAGCCAGAAGCATCCACAATATGAATCAACGCTTCCGCTTGGCGCAAATCGTCCAAAAATTTATTGCCTAAGCCACGGCCAGCATGCGCCTCGGGCACCAATCCAGCAACATCTATAAGCTCAACAGGTATGTATCTCGTGCCCTCTATGCACAACGATTTTTTTGGGTTGCATGGCTTGCCCAACTCCAAATGGGGGCATGGCTTGCGAACATAGCTAATGGCACGATTTGCCTCAATGGTGGTAAATGGATAATTTCCAATCTCAACTGTTTGCAGGGTCGCAGCTGCGAAGAATGTGGATTTTCCAACATTGGGCTTGCCCACAATGCCTAGCTCTACCATGTGACCAGAACCTTCTTTAGGTTCTTGTTGTTTGGGCACTTGATATCTTCCACAATCTTCTCAACCTTTATCTTCGTTCCCTCTCTCAAGCCAAGAGGATGGCAAAGCTCGTAGTACTCGCAATTGTATTCCTTGCAATTTGCTGGTTTGAATGTAACTGTTTCTCCTTCAACCACACCTTTTGCATTTAGTGCAAGGGGCACAGGAAGCTCTTCCACTTCCACAGTTACCACTTTGCCTCCATCATGCACTTTGCAATCGTGCTCTTTATCCCTTACAGCCGTTATCTTGTACCACTTTCCTTCGTCAAGATTAAAGCATACATTTTTCAACTTGCAGTTCCTACATTCTAACAGTGGCCCAAGATATTGAAACTCTAAACCCTCATGAGCAAGCTCTTTTCCTATCAGAGTAATCATTCTATCACCTCCCTATTACTCCAGTTATTCGTGCCAGATTTCTGGCAGCTTCTTCTGTCAAGCCCCTCACCCCTAAAATTGTGTACCTATCCCTCATTTTATGAGCTTGAGTTAATGCGTTAATTATGTCCTCTTCCTCCACCCCTAGCTCAAGGGCCGTTGTGGGTGCGCCTATCATCCTCAACGCATCCCTAACTTTCTTCCAATTCCCACCATGCAGGTACATCATCATTATGGTACCCACACCAACCATCTCCCCGTGCAATGCCTTTCCCGGAGCTATCTTCTCAAGAGCGTGCGCAAATAAATGCTCGCTCCCACTCGCCGGGCGGGAAGAATGGGCTATGCTCATTGCCATGCCAGAGGCCATTATGGATTTCACCACAATCCAAGCACTCTCCTCTAAATTCGGCTTTATGGCATCCGCATTCTCAAGCAAAAATTCTGCCGAGTACTTTGCCATGCCATAGGCGGTGGAGCTAAATGACTCATTTCTCAACTTGTGTGCGAGCTCCCAGTCCTTTATTGCCGTAATATTTCCTATAACATCAGCAGCTCCAGCAGCCAAGTACCTGTATGGAGCTTGAATTAGGATTTCAGTATCAGCCACGATGCCCATGGGCTCGTGGGCATCCATTGATATACTTCCCTCACCGTTCTTTATTGTGGCCCTAGGACTGGCTATTCCATCATGCGTTGCAATTGTGGGCACACTTATGAATGGCAAGCTTAAATCGTAGGAGGCTTTCTTTGCTAGATCTATCTTGCTCCCCCCTCCAACTCCAACGAGGAAATTCATACCCTTTGCCTTCTCCTTAACCTTGTCTAAATTCTCCATCGTGGCAGCAGAGGTCAAAATCACATCAACATTGAATTCAGAATCTTCCAAAATTTCCTTAACACTCTTACCTGCAACCTCATAGCTCTTCTGCCCGCTGACTAAGAGAGCATTGGTGCCAAAGCCAAACCTTCTGCACATTGGGCCAACCTGCTCAAGAACTTCATGCCCTGCATAAATCTCACGAGGTAGCTGTGTCCACTTGGATTTCTCAAATGTCATTTGCATTCCCTAAACCCTTTTCGCATATTAAAATTGCGATTTCAATTCTCCAACCCCAAATGCTTTAAAAGTGCCTTTGCTTTCCTCTCTTCCCCATTCTTAAGGTATGTGTATGCAAGATTCAGCTCAGCCTCATAGAATTCGGGGTCTTTAAAGAAGGCTTTTTTGAAATATTCTTCCGCATTCTTATATTTTCTAGCTTTAAAATATCGCAATCCGAGAGCATTCTCCGCAATCTCATCTTTGAATTTTTTAAGCTCGTCCCATCTTTTTTCCTCGTAGAGAATATGAGCATAGCCCCTAGGATATTCTTCCTCTTTCTTCTCCTCTTCCCTAGGGCATAGAATTACGCGCTTCATTGCCTCTAACCCCAAAGCGTTTAGCTCTTTAGGCCCTAACTCTTCCAAAGAATCTGCATTCATATCCGCAAGCTCTAACAATCTTTCTGTGTTCTTATGCAAGGCATCCTTTATTTCAGCCATAATTTGAGAGTATGCAAGCTCTTTCGCCTCAAGAATCTCTTTAAGTGCCTTTGCAACATTTCCCTTCTCCAAATTCTCCCTCGCATTCTTAATTTTCCTCTCAATATTTTCATCTTGTACACTTATTTTTTCAATTTCTTCCTTCAAAATTTTCTTTATTTCCTCATAATCTTTTATCTCCCTATTCTTTCCTTCAAGCTTCTCTAAAAACTCCCTTGCCTCCTGATTCCCCGGCTCAAGCTCAAGTGCCTTCTTAACTGCCTCTATGGCCTCCTTTTTCATACTCCTCTTTGCAAATATATTCGCAAGGAGTAAATAGCCGCGGGCATCCTCCTTTAATTTCAAATAATCAGTTAAGGCATTTCTCGCCTCTTCGTACTTTTTCAAATCAAAATAGAGATACGCCTTATTCAAATACGCATCTGCAAATTTGGGATCAAACTGCAAAGCAGTGTTATAACTTCTCAATGCCTCATCATACTTGCCCAAATACTTCAACGCTACCCCCCTATTGTTCCATATTGCAGGCAAATTCTCCCTCAATGCAAGGGCTTTATCGTAGCACATCAAAGCTTCTTGATATTTCTTTTGGGATAAGAGAACATTACCCCTATTTATCCAGCAGGGAACATTGAGGCGATTGAAATGCACACATTGTCCATACGCTTGCTCTGCTTCATCCAAATCTCCCTTATCTTCCAGAATTTCTCCAAATATGAACCAAGCTTCATCATCTTTAACATTCTCCTCCAAAATTTTCGTTATTACGCTTATCGCTTCCTCATACTTCCCCATCTTTTGCAGTATTCTCGCCTTTATCTTCATACCTTCCGGGGTAGCTTTTATCCCCAGAGCTTTATCAACATACTCCATCGCCTTCTCGTAATTCTCCTCATTTAAGAACTCCTTAGCCCATTGAAGCATTGATTCTAACTCTCCTGCACTGGGAAGGTACCTGCCCTCCCTAGCTTCTTTGCCCCTCTCCAAGCGGGTAAATTCTTCTTTCAAGCCGAATTCTTCAAGCAATCTCTCAAAATCTTTGCCATTCATAAGGGTTATGTCCTCCCCTAAATTCTCCTCTTCAAATTCACCCGTGGTTATAATCATCCATTTAATCTCCACACTCTCCACATCAATGAGCTCAAGAATCTCATCCTTCGTAACCTTGGGCTTGCGCAGAAATATAATGACATAGTGCAAGTTCTTACCCGGAATTGGCATGTAAGCATCAAAAACGGCAATATTCTCCCTATAAACGCTATTTCTTATTTTGAATCCCATCTCGGATACGAGACGATTGCATAGATGTACGAATTCTTCCATGCTCATCTTCTCCACCGCTTCAATCATCGCTCCACCCCCAAGAGCTCTGCATCAAATCCAGCTCTTTTCATCCTCGTTGCTATCTTCTTCCTCTCCTCCTGCATATCCAATTCCCCATATATGCGGTGAAGAAGAATATATGAGTTAAGATGGTACCTATTCTTGCTTAATGCTTTTTCCAAATACTCAATGGCATCCTTGTACCTTCCAAGCTTTACAAGGGAGAGAGCGAGCTTGTAATACACCTCATCCTTAGGATTCAATTCTGCCACATGCATGTACGCTTCGGCTGCACTTTCGTACTCTGCCATGGCATAAAGGGTATCTGCAAAATGCTCCCAAGAATACGCATCATCTAAAATCTCCATATACAACCCTTGAGCAGAATCCTTCTCTCCCATTTCAAGCAAAAGAGCTGCTTTCTCAAGAAGGTATTCTTTCTTACCACTTTTTGCTAAAGAGTCAATCAATTTCAAAGCTCCTCTTAAATTGCCCCTCTCCTTCAATATCTTGTACCTCAAAAACTTGCCAGCATCTCCCTCAACTCTCTGAGCGAACAATTCTGCAAGGGAAAGATAGTAATCGGGGCTAATCTCAAAATTTTCAAGGTAGAAGGCATATCTGCTATGGAAGAATAAAGCTGCCTTTGCTAATATTTCAAAATTCACCTCTTCTCCCTTTAGCCCCTTTCTTGCCATATCATTAAGGGCAATAAGATTCTCATCACTTATTATTCCCCTTTCAATTGCCTTCTCAAGCTCAAAAATCTTGTTGGGAGCGATGAAGCTCTTTCTCATCAAAAATGGATACTCTTCCATAATCTTGTGGGTGCATTCCTCGCACACAGGACGCTTTGATTCTCGTCCGCATATTATGCAATTCACAAGTAATATAGTACTTTATAAGATAAAAATTTTCTCACGGAAATTATTAATAATCGCCCCATCATGCTTTCCTATGAAAGTTCTGGCCCTGCAATGCAAGAGATTTGAATTGTTGAAAAGGATGCTAGAAGGATTTGATGTTAGATGCTTGGAAGATGCAGATGATGAGTTCTTAAATTCTGTTGAAATTGTTTTGGCGCATAGCTGGAGAAAATTAGAAAGTGTGCTTCCAAAATTGAAGAATTTGAAGATGATTCAAGCATTCTCTGCAGGCGTGGACCACTATCATTTTGAGAGAATCCCTGAAAATGTCATTGTATGCACGAACTCTGGTGGCAATTCTTGGGGTGTAGCTGAGCATGCCGTTGCTTTAATATTTGCAGCATTGAAGAAGGTTATTTACAGGCACAACGAGATGCTCAAGGGCAATTTTCCACAGATGGTAGAGTCAAAACTTCTCAGGGGTAAAATAGTAGGGCTAATTGGATTGGGAAATATTGCTAGAGAGCTAACTGCAATGCTTCGCGGCTTTCACCCCCGCTTTATGGGAATAAGCCGAAGCGGAAAATGCAGTTTTTGCGATGATTTCATATTCGTTGGCACTGTGGAGCAAATTGACTTCTTGCTTGAAAATTCAGATATTGTAGTTCTCGCCCTACCCCTAACAAAGAGCACAAAGGGATTAATAAATAGGGAGAAATTAAACCACATGAAGAAAGATGCAATCTTAGTTAATATTGCTCGTGGGAAAATTATAGTTGAGGAGGACTTATATGAATTCTTAAGAGAGAATAAAAATTTCACGGCAGCTCTGGATGCTTGGTGGCATTATGGTGAGGGATTTAAGCAAGAGTATCCCTTTGAGAAACTTCCAAATGTTATTCTAAGTCCCCACTGCGCTGGCTCATACGAGGGATTCTGGGACGAGCTAACAATCTGGGCTGCAGAGAACATAAAATTATTTGCCCAAGGTAAGCCGAGAAATGTGGTGAGGAGAGAGGATTACTTATAAATGTTCCCATATTTTTCTAAAATTTCATAATTTACTTCCTTTTCTTTGCTTATCTCTCCATAAACATAGGCACTTTTCCTCGGCTTTCTTTGAAAATTCTTGTAATTTATTTCCACTAATCCAAACCTTGGCGCGAAGCCCTTGTCCCACTCAAAATTGTCCATAAAGGACCAGTAAAAATAACCCTTTACATTATGCCCTTCCTTAATCGCCCTATGCAACTCCTGCAAATGTTGAACTATAAAAGATATTCGCCACTCATCATCCTTCGTTGCTATCCCATTCTCCGTTATGTAAATTGGCTTTTTGTACCTATAAACTTTCTCAACTGCTTTGTATATGCCCTCTGGATACACACTCCAGCCCATATCCGTCCTCTTTTCCCCCATTTTTGCAGGCCTAACATCCAAGAAGAATTTTAAAGGGTTGTAGCTATGCCTCACTTGGTAAGCCGTGTAATAATTCACTCCTATGAAATCAGCATCGCTCTGTGGAACTTCATATCTCCCCATTATTCCTTCATAAGTGCCATTCCATATGGCATTCAAGAAATTGAAATTGAACATATTATCAACCTTCCTAGCAGCTTTTAAATCCTCATTTCTCTGGCTTGCAGCTAAGAAAATCGGTATGTTTTTAACCATCCCTACTTTATGCTCCTTATGCAGAATTTCATAGGCAATTGAATGGGCCTTTAGAATATTAGCTGCAACTCTGCTTGCAACCTTGGGTGCTTTCTCAAATGGGGGCCATTTTCCAAAAATATAACCATTGGCCACATAAACCATAGGCTCGTTAAAAGTGGCAATCAATTTAACATCAAGAATGTCCTTCAAGGCCTTTACATACTCTTCCCAATACTTCAAATTATCCTCCTTCGTGAATCCCCCCTTTTCCAAAAACCAGAAGGGAAGGGTGAAATGATGCAAGGTTACCAATGGAATTATTCCTTTTTCATTTAGCAAATTTATGATTTCTTGGTACTTCTGCAAAGAATTCTCATTAATCTTACCCTCTTTAGGAAATATTCTTGCCCATTCAATAGAGGATCTGTATGCGTTGTAGCCCAAAGAGCGCATTAATTCAATATCTTGCCTGTAAAGGTTCCAATAATTGCATGCCTTTCCTGATTTGAATGGCAATTTTCCTATACTCTCATAATGCCACCAGTCGCTATTCACATTATCTCCTTCAATTTGGTGCGCTGCCGTTGCAGTTCCAAAAATGAAATTTGGTGGAAATTTTAGCATAAAAATGAATGAGCAAAGAAGTATAAAAAGGTGCTTAAAGCAATCCCCTCTCTGCTATTAGTGCAGCTCCAAGAGCCCCTGAATATTCGCTCTTAGCTCTCTCAAAAATTATATTATCCACATCTATGATGCTTAAAAGCTCTGCAAGCTCTTCCTTCATGGGCTCAATAAATAGCTCATAGGCGTTTGAAATACCTCCTCCAATTATTACAATTTCAGGGTCTAGCAATTGGATGGCATAGGATACTCCTCTACCTACTATCCTCCCATAATCCTTCATAAATTCCAACGCCTCTTTATCTCCATTCATAGCTCTCTTTGCATTCTTTTCCACATTCACATACTTTCCTCCTGCTACCGTTTCAAAGCATCCTGTTTTTCCGCATTTGCATCTCTGCGTGAAGAATCCCTTTATATGGCCAATCTCCATGGCACTTCCTTTGCCAATATAGGGCATTCCTTTAAAAACAAGTCCTGCACCCACACCTGTGCCCAAGGCAACAAGAAGAAGAGGGTCATACTTGCCCCCTCTAAGAGCATATTCACCATAAGCCATGGCAGTGCAATCGTTCATAATTATGGCTCTTTTGAAATAATGTCCCAAATCTTTTCCATCCAATTCGGATATATTTGGTGCCTTGACGCATATCCCATTTCGCAAATAGCAGGGTACGCCGATTCCCACAATTTTTTCTTCATTTTCTTCAATTATTCCCTCAATAATTTTTATAACCTCGCCCTTCTTAGTTTTTAATTTCCATTTCTCTTGAATTTCCCCATTCTCAACCCTAGCAGCAAGAATATTCGTGCCTCCAACATCAATTCCTAAAGACATAGATTATAATCACAATGAATATAAATTAATTTGGCAAGGCAAAAAATTAATAACATCAATGCTATAGATAACTGGGGATAGAATGAGTGTGGATAAGATAATATCACACCTACACTCTTACCCACCCAGATATGGGCCAGAGTGGGGGAGCGGGGGAATATTCGGCTTGAAATATTACAAGAAAATGCTATACTATACACTAGCATTTGAAGCTGAGGCACATTTTATAAGGGATTACGATGAGCAAATTTACAATTTTAGAATGCTTGGCAAAGGGCCTGCTTCTGGAGGGGATACTTACAATGCTGTAGAAGTTGTGGATGATTTTCTCTATTTTGGTGGTTGGGCTCATGCACCGGCAATTTTCAGAAACGGAAAAATTAACTTTAAGAACAAGTACTCCCATGTGCACGAGTACAACATAGAGGACGATTCTCTCAGGCTTCTCTGGAAAGATTCCATCCACCATCGCACAAAATGGGCTGGAGAGGTTAGCGATATTATCTACGACCCCTATGAAGATAGATTGCTCATACCTAGGCAAGATGGGCACAAAAATTTGGGTGTCTATGCCATTGATAGGGAAACAGGGGAAGAGAAGATGCTAACCGATGTCTCTGCATTGAAGGGAGATATCCTGCATGACTCTGTATTTTTCACCTCAGGAGATAATTTCAATAAAGGGGTGCAAAATGTTCTCTCATTTGATTTAATAGAGAAAAGATGGGAAAAATTCCATGTTAAAGATTTGCCTTCATTAGACGGGGAGAATATTCTTGTGAATTCTGTTGGGGATGTTGCATCCCTTTACAACAGATTCTTCATATTTACTCGCGGAGGAATATTGATAGGCAATCCTGTGAGTGGAGAGAACTTCAAAGCTGCCAGATTATTTGATTTTTTCACCTTTCAATCTCCAATGCGCTCAAAGGTTCTTCACATCAATGGTGGTGCACTGGTTGCTTACAACGCCCACCATGATGCAATATACCGCGTGAAAAGCGTTGAAGACAAAATAAAATACACATTGACAAACGCCATAGTAGCCCCAACCTTATTGGTATATGTGACCCCACCCATGGTAAAGATAGTAGGTACCTTTGGAGCTAGAATTACATCCCTTGAAACGGTGGGAGATAAGATAGTTTTGGGCACAAACACCTCTCCAAATCTGGGCTCTGAGGATGCACTTCCCTACGATGCGGGCCATAGGGGATTTAGCATACTTGACATAAATACCTTGCAAAATTCTCCACCTCCTGTTACAATCTCCATACCCCTTGAGCTTATATCCCTAGTCATACAAAAAACAAAACATCATAATTTTGGGGGCATACCCCTTGAGGGATACAAAAATCCAAAATTGATAATATATGCTTCAAAAACAAATAAATTAGGCGTATTTGAATACGATTTATCCCTACCATTAAACGATTCTTATCCTGAAAAATTCACAATAATATCTGGAAAGAATGTGATAGATTTATCCTCCTTCTCGGGATTGGTTTCATTCTCCTTGAGAAATATTGATTTAAATGGAAAAATAAAAATTGTGCTAGAATGATCAATAGACATTCCAAAGGGAACTAAAATAATCTTCGTATTGCTGAGCCACTGCCTTGCTCTCTATTATAGCATCTGCCTCATGGTTGTAATTCAAAGCACTAGTACTCCAGTTTGTAGAGCCAACAATCACTATTTTATGGTCTATAATTACTAACTTATCATGCGTTGTTTGATTGCTCCAGTCAAATTTCACTTGAATTTTATGACTCTCAAAGTATTCTTTCCAATTTTGTGCCCATTCAACCATCTGGGGACTTTCAAATCCATAACCTTTTCCATCATCCAAAATTATTTTAACATCCACTCCTCTATTCTCAGCCGCCACCAAAGCTCTTCCAAGGGCTGATACTTTGTGCGTATCCTTGTCTGGATTTCCATACCATTTCATCTCAAACATAACTATGTGAATGCTAACATTGGCATTGTTTATCTTCTCAATTACCACTGGATAATATTCCCTATCTTCAATTGGAATAACTTTGATATTGGAAGCTTCTACCACCGTGTACTTGTTTCCATTATTACCCTGCTGCGCTAACATTTCTGCTGACATAAATCCCGCTATGAAGGCAAGTATAACTGCTGTAACGAGAATTGCACGGGTATTCATAAAGGAGAGAATAATATCAATTTATTTAATTTTATTCCAATTTTAGCTCGTATTGTGCTTCGTATGCATTGTAAATAAATTCTCCTTCTAAAACCCTATATCCAGATGGTAAATTCTTATCAGCCACAACTTTTAGAGAGTAAAGACTATCTCTAAGATATCCATAGTAAAAATAGGAAATTATGCTGCCATGAATCCAAACAACTTTGCCTTCATACTTGGCAAGCTCATCCAAATTTACGCAGGTGCCATTGTATTGCAAGCTTATATTTTCCGCGTGAAAAATTCCTTTTTCGTAATATCCCTTTATATAAACATTTCTCTCTCCAAAATAGCCATTCTTCACATAAACTTTTATCAAATTGAATCCATCTGTAAATTCAAAATAATTGCTTATCCTCATAGCACTCAAATTTCCTCGCAGCTTAATATGCATACCCACAAAATGCTCGGGCTCCGCAAGAACTTCCTTAAGATTCAATTCCAAATATTTCGCAATGATTTGCAAATCTCCTTCCCTATGAACTACCACTTCAATTGAACCATGATAATTAATTACTTGGCCCTTGGCAATTACAACCTCGCCGGGATATAAAATTTTGGAAAATTGAATAAAAAGGATTGTTTTATTCTCAAATTTTTCATCGTAAATGTAAGCCAATACACCATTTGTAATGTTCTTGGCATATCCAACTACACCTTTAACTTCTACATAATCCCCAATATGCCTTGTCACTCCCCCAATATTTACCTTCTCTGGCTTTACATTTGAAGAATAGATATAGAGCAAACTCAAAGCTATAACGATAATAACGAGCAGAGCAATTAGCTTTCTCTCCTTGATATGCACTCTTATAAATCCGAGTTTTATTATTTAAATTTTCCTTCGGGAAAAAGTTCTTCATCTTTGTGCCATCCGTCTTGAAAAAGAACATTCCCGCTATGTACACAGGCATACCCTTATTATCTATTGCTCCTAATCTCGCATCTGAAGGTTTGGCGCTCTGCAGATATGAATATGAGATTTGAGTGTTCAAAAAAGCATGATTCTCGCTAAATCATAGTTAATGTTTCTCATCATACACTTTGCTGCGATGTCCAATGCTTAAAATTATTATCTTTTCTCCTTCTATCCGGTATATGATTCTCCATTTCCCCACCCTTGCACTTCTCAATCCTTTCAATTCATATCTCAATGGCTTGTATCTCTCAGGATCTTCCACTATTTCACTTAACGCTTCTACTATTCTCTCTTTTGTATTCTTGTCCATTTTCTGTAATTTTTTAAGTAACTTGGGAGATATGAGTATGATGTAGCTCATAACCCTATCTCCTTCTCTAACTCTTCTATACTTAGAAACTCTCTCATCTCTCCTCTCTTGTATGCTTCTTCGCTCTCTCGTATTTCACTTACTATTTCTTTGTTGGCCAAAATCTCCGCTTCCTCTTCAAAGGATTCTACTATCTCCCTTAACTCCCTCGCAAACATTAATAGTATCCCCATCTCACCACTGACCATATTTATACATCACCTAACTCTATTTTAAGGTTTCTTAGCATTCATACTTTCCTGCTTCTTCCATTCTTCCCACGCCTCTTTGAGTTTTAAGCCAATATCTTTGCTTACCACACCCATTTATGGAAAAACAATTAAATCCAAAATACAATTACTCGCCATGAAAACTTGCAGGGGTTCTCAATGTCTCAATGTTGAGCTTATTGCATACTCTTTGCCAAGGGAAGGGGGTGTTGATGAGTTAATAGCCGAGAGTGCTGCCATATCTCATGCTCCAGAATTTAGAAAATTGAATGAGAAAAGGGTTAAGCACTTAGTAAATCTCCTAAAAAAATTAGGGCACGAGAGCGTTTTTGAGCATGCGTGCTTCACTTTCCGTGTTGAAGGAATATCTCGCGTGTGCTCTCACCAGCTCGTTAGGCATAGGTTGGCAAGCTATACGCAGCAGAGTCAAAGATATGTTAATTTGAAAGAGCCAAAATTTATAGTGCCCGAGGCAATTTATGGAAGCGAGTTTGAAGATGAATTTATGGAAATATTGGAGAGGGCTGCAAAGCTTTATCGCAGAATGGTTGAAGGGGGGATAAGGAAGGAGGATGCTCGCTTCATTCTCCCTCAAGGAATTGAAACAAAGATAATTATAACAATGAATGCTAGAGAGTTAAGGCATTTTATCTCCCTTCGCTGTGACCCAAGTGCCCAATGGGAAATAAGGGCTATGGCAAAAGAGATGCTCAAATTAGCTTACGAGAAAGCTCCAATTTTATTTGAGGATTTATACAATAAGTATATAGAGGACAAAACTGACCAGTAATTATAAAATATGAGGATTTCATGGCTTTCGCAAGGTGATTTAAATGACAGTGGATAAAGAAACTTTGAAAAAAGGCGAAGAAACTAGAAAAAGGATAGTTGAGGCAAAAGAGGCAGAGAAGAGAATTGC
>WAPW01000102.1 GCA_015520565.1 Candidatus Aciduliprofundum sp.
AGCTCTCATCCAAAGTGCCTATAAAATCTCCATTTAGGGTTATAACCTTGTATAATTTCTCATCTGGAATCATTGATATGTTCTGATAGAAATATTCCCTTCCACCTCTCGTCTTTCCAAAAGCTATGCCATCGTACCAGATTTTGCCTATATCTTTCATAAAATTCAAGATATTTACGAATTCTTCAAAGTTAAGATTTCTAAATGGATATGCCCTACTAACAATTTCATAAGCTTCTCTAACATCCATCCTTCCCTCAGAATTTGCCATGGCTACAAGCTGATTTGCAAGTACCATTAATGGCTTCTCTCTTATTCTTACCTTCTCTACCTTTCCCTTGTGAAGGAGGGAGAGTATGGATGCGGATTCCCAGAGCTCTACAGGTGTATGGGCAAATATGGTGCCTTTTGAGACCTCATCAATTCTATGTCCCGCTCTCCCAATTCTCTGCAAGAGTTTTGTAACTTGCCTGGGGGAATTGAATTGTATTACGAAATCAACAATGCCCACATCTATTCCCAGTTCCAAGGAGGATGTGCATATTAGTGCCTTTAGCTCACCCCTCTTAAATTTATCTTCCGCTTCAATCCTAACTTTCCTGCTTAAAGAGCCATGGTGCACTTCAATTGGAGGATTTGCAAAGAGAAGACGATACCTCATACCTATATCTTCGGCTGTGCATCTCGTATTTGTGAAAACCAAAGTGGCTCTTGCTTTATTTATCTCTTCCCACATCTCCATAAGGGTAGAGGCATAATCTACATCACTTCCCATAATCCGAGCTTCTTTTTCATATTTCTTCTCTGGAGCTCTTATATTCACATCTATCCTCTTGCGAAGTTTTACTTTTACAATCTCAATTTTCTCGTTTGGAGCTAAGAACTTTGCAATTTCCTCTGGATTTCCTATACTTGCCGATAATCCTATAATTTGAAAATGAGTCATTTTTCTCAATCTCTCAAGTCCCACAGCGAGCTGTGCACCTCGCTCATCGCTGGCAAGCTCATGAATTTCATCAATGACAACAAATTTCACACTTTTCAAGCTCTCTTTTAATCTCTTTCCCAAAAACATTATCTGAAATGTCTCAGGAGTTGTAATTAGAACATCTGGAGGGTGCAAAGAGAGTTGCCTTCTCTCATAAGGAGTCGTGTCTCCATGCCTAACAGCAATTTTCAATCCCAATTTCTTTCCAAAATCTTCCAATCTTTTTAATAAATCCCTATTCAAAGCCCTCAGGGGAGTTATATAAATACATGCAATTTTTCCATAACCCCCTTCCACTAATTTGTGAAATATGGGCAACATTGCCGCTTCCGTTTTTCCACTTCCAGTGGGAGAGACAAGCAATACATTTTTTCCCTCTAAAATATAGGGTATTACTTTCCTCTGTGGCTCTGTGGGCTCGAATATACCCTTTTCTTCCAATACCTTTTGAATGGAAGGATGCAATGCCTCAAACACGCTCTTGTGTAGAGATAAAGATATAAAAATTTATTTCAAAATAGAAAGATTATAGCTATACCTATAACAGCTATTAAAGCTCCAAATATGCCCCGTGGATTTATTTTTTCTCTGTATGCTATGTAAACGACTGGGATTATCATTATGGGGGTTGTAGATAGTAGAGTGGATGCTATGCCTGCCTGTGCATACTTTATGGCAATCATTGAGAGCCATAGTCCGATGAATGGCCCTATAAAAGAGCCAATAAACACAAGCTTAAGTGCATATTTATTCTTTAAGCCAATCAATATATGTTTTGGTTTTTTCCAGATGATAAGGGTAAGCCATATAACAGGTAAGGCTGCAAATACCCTAATTACCGTTGTTGGAAGCGCATCTAAAGGAGTTGAAGAATAAAACATACCATATTTTGATAGAACTACTCCTATACCTTGTCCTAAAGCTGCTATTGTGCCAAATATAGTTCCTTTTACAACATTATTTTTGAATTTTCTCTCTTTCTCCCTTTTTTCAACTATTACGATCCAAATTCCCAATAAAACTAGGGCTATTCCTATTAGCGCTAAGTATGAGGGTACCTCATCTAAAAGAAAAAATCCACCAATTAGCGAGAATATTGGAGCCATGGATGAAACTAGTATAGCTTTTCTTGGACCTATCTCAACTAAAGCTCCAAAATAAGCTAAATCTCCTACAGCGAGTCCTATTATTCCGCTAAGGGATAGTATGGCTATCTGCTCATAACTTGCCTGTGGAAAGAATGCGCCATAAAGAATGAAATTGGAAAGGGAGAAGAGAAATGCGCTAATTGCTATTCTCAATGCATTTAAATTTAGAGGGCCTATTCTCTTTCCAACAGTGGTGAATATAGTTGATGAGATACTCCACATAAAAGCCGCCGATAAAGCTGTTATATAACCCTCAATTTGAGACATTTGAGCCTTGATGCAAATGTTACTATTTAATTTTACTATTAGAAAATTTTATATAGAAGAATATTTTTTCATTTTTGAGGTGATTAAAATGGAGATATCCGAGATGAGGGAGTGGGAAAGGATATCTGCACATTCTCATATTCTTGGGCTAGGGCTTGATGAGAATTACAAAGCTTTGAGAAAGGCGGATGGAATGATAGGGCAGATGGAGGCAAGAGAGGCAGCGGGTATAATTGTAAAGATGATTAAAGAGGGAAAGTTTGCTGGTAATGCAATCTTAATTGCAGGCCCTCCAGGAAGCGGTAAAACTGCCCTCGCCATAGGCATTGCAAAGGAACTCGGTGAGGATGTGCCCTTTGTTCACATTGCTGGCAGTGAAATTTACAGCAGCGAAGTGAAGAAAACGGAATTCCTAACGCAGACATTGCGTAAAGCAATAGGAGTGAGAATTCACGAGATGCGCAATATATATGAGGGAAAGGTTGAGAGTTTGAGTATGGAGTATATGCAGCATCCTTACAATCCTTATCAGAAGATTCCTGCAACTGCTACAATTACTCTGAAAACGAAGAAAGAGAAGAAAAAATTAAAGATGGACCAGAGCTTTGCTATGCAGTTATTGCAGCAGGGAATAGAAGAAGGAGATATCATTCAAATTGATTCGGATAGTGGAAGAGTAGTAAAGATAGGTATTTCTAAGGATGCAGTGGAAGAGAAGAGCTATGATTTATCCTCAGAAAAAATTATGGATATTCCAGATGGCCCCGTGCTCAAAGAAAAGGAATTTGTTTATACCCTTACCCTCAACGATTTGGACATGATGCAATCTCGTTCTGGAATGGACCTCGCCTCTTTGCTATTTGGTGCATCTGAGAGAAAAGAGATAAGCGAGGATGTTAGAAGAAGAGTGGATGAGCAAGTGAAGAGATTGGTTGAAGAGGGAAGGGCTGAATTAATTCCTGGAGTGCTGTTTATAGATGAATGCTCAATGCTTGACATTGAGACATATGCGTTTCTAAACAAAGCAATGGAGCAAGAGCTCTCACCAATAATAATATTTGCAACGAATAGAGGAATAACAACTGTGCGTGGCACTGATATAAAATCACCCTTTGGCATGCCTTTGGACCTTCTGGATAGATTATTGGTCATAACAACTAAGAAGTACGATGCCGAGGATATGAGAGAGATTATAGCAACGAGAGCTAAGAAGGAGGGAATAAAAATAGAGAAAGATGCCTTGAATTATCTAGTGGAAATAGGACAAAAAGCTTCGCTTAGATACGCAATACAGCTCTTAGCCCCAGCTTGGGAGCTCGCAAATAAGAATGAGATAAAGAAAGAGCACATAGAGAGAGTATACAAGCTCTTTGCAGATGTGAAGCGCTCGGTGAACTACCTGCGCAAGATGGAAGAAGAAATGATTTATGACTAATTTTTTTATTTTCTTAAAAATAAAAATAGAGGGTTTAGTAGATTCCCTGGTCTATCATGGAATCTGCTACTTTCACAAAGCCACCTATATTTGAGCCAAGTAGCAAGTTTGTAGGCTTGTCGTACTTCTCTGCATACTTTACACCAGTGTTGAATATGTTCACCATTATGTTGTGGAGCTTCTGATCTACTTCCTCTGCGCTCCAGTATGTGAACTGTGCGTTCTGGCTCATCTCAAGACCGCTAACTGCAACACCACCAGCATTGGCAGCCTTAGCAGGACCGAATAGCACATCGTTGTCAAAGTAGAGATTTATTGCATCCAGTGTGCTTGGCATATTTGCACCTTCTACAACTGCTATAAGACCTGCATTAATCAATGTCTTTGCATCCTCTGCATTTATCTCGTTCTGAGTTGCGCTTGGGAATGCTATGTGAACCTCGCCTGCTTCCTTAGCTGCAACTTCCCATGCCTTCTTGCCAGGGAACCATGGTAAATCAAATTTCTCGGCCACTTCTTGGAGGCGGCCATGCCTTATTGCTTTTGTCTCATAAACTGCATTCCAGATATCATCGTTTATGCCATCTGGCAAGTACATTGCACCTTTAGAATCGGAAAGGGTAACAACTTTACCACCAAACTCGGTAACCTTCTTAGCTGCGAACTGGGCAACATTACCGCTACCAGATATTGCAACATTATAACCCTTCAAATCTTTCTTGCCCTTGAACTTCTTGAGCATCTCAATGAGATAGTAGGTTGCACCATATCCAGTTGCTTCTGGCCTTATCAAAGAGCCACCCCAGTTCAAGCCCTTGCCAGTAAGAACGCCTTCCCAGCGATCTACTATCTTCCTGTATGCACCAAATAGATAACCGATTTCGCGGGCACCTACGCCGATATCTCCAGCGGGCACATCTGTGTTTGGCCCAATATGCCTGTAGAGCTCCATCATAAAGTTCTCGCAGAAGCGGCGAACTTCAGCATCACTCTTACCGTGAGGATCAAAATCAGAGCCGCCCTTTGCACCACCCATAGGTATGCCAGTTAGAGCATTCTTGAATATCTGCTCAAATCCAAGGAACTTCAAAACTCCAAGTGTGACAGTTGGATGGAACCTCAAACCGCCCTTGTATGGGCCTATTGCTCCATTGAACTCAATTCTGTAACCGCGATTCACATGAAGTTCTCCATTGTCATCCTCCCATGTTACACGGAACATTATCACTCTTTCGGGCTCTGTTATTCTCTCTAGAATCTTGTGCTTCATATACTTGGGGTTCTTCTCTATAACAGGTACTAATGTGTGAAGCACTTCTGTGACTGCCTGGTGAAACTCAGGCTGTGCAGGGTTCTTTGCCTTCACATTCTCTATTATATTTTCCACATATTCTTTTGCATTCATATTATCACCTTCTTTTTTAGGCAATAGGGAAATCGCAGTAATAGATATAAACTTTCTTGATTGAAAGAGCGTATCACGGCTACATAAAATTTGAAAAAGCAGCCCCGGGAGGATTCGAACCTCCGTCCAGGGATCTCTCCGGGAACCTTTGGTTGCAGGAGGTAAAGGAACTCGCTGGTGGTTCCCGCCAGAGTCCCCGATGCTTGACCACTACACCACGGGGCTATGCAATGGGTAAATATTGCTACGATATTAAAATTTTACGCAGTCACTGTTATATTCTGCACTTCATTATTACACTTTGGTCATTATCAATAAGAAGAACATAGAGCTCATTATTTACTATTACAATTTGGTCGGGTGAAATTATATCAAAATTCATATTGTTACGGGAGCATACCGGCTTGAAATTTATGCCATTTTCTGAATAGAGAAGGTTCTCTCCTATAGCAACTGTTGTGCCGTTGTTATGGTAAAATGGTACCCCATAAATGTTATATTTTCCTTCAATTTTGTCAGTAAATGGATTTATCACAAATAAATTTATATTTTTCTCTAGGGTTTCATAATAAAATATTTTGTTGTTCTGCGAGAATGCAAAAACTCCCCATGTTTGCGTATTAT
>WAPW01000103.1 GCA_015520565.1 Candidatus Aciduliprofundum sp.
CCGCGGTGGAGCATAATAAAGGCTATTGGTGACGACACGAAAGGTACGAATGAGATTTACGAAAAAATGAAAGAAGAAGGATTAGAAATGCCAAGATCCACGCTCTACTATCATCTTTCCTCTCTTTCGGATGCGGGCATAATTGAGATGGCTGGATACCGAGAAGAGGGAGGAGGAGCGCCTGAGAAGTTGTGGAAGTTGAGAGTGAAAAAAATATGTGCGGACCTAATATCCGGAAAAATAACCGAAGAATGAGGTGATAAAAATAATTTACCGATGCTTTATTCTCATTAATCAAAAATAAAACTACTTTCTTTTAAGATAAAGTATCCCTATAACACCCACCATTATGACTATTGCAACAGAGATTATAACATATACATAATTTCCATGCACTGAAATTTCTCTTACTTCATTGCTTATTGTACTTTCCCCTCCAGGACCGACCGCAGAGACCCAGTAGACATGCTCTTTTCCATCAGATATATTATCTGTGTAACTAGTGAAGTGGCTTCCCACCTCAGCAATAAGCTTACCATCGCGGTATATTCTGTATTTTGATATCCCATCTCCCTTATAAATTGGGCTTTCCCATGAAAGTTTGAAATGACCATTCACATTCTTGATAGTTAAATTACGGGGGGAAGATGGTGGTAGCGAGTAATTGAATGGGATTTTCTTAAGAGGGAAATAATCAACTGCATGTGCAGAGCCGGGTATTTTGTACGGATAATCAACTATTCCATCATGGTTTTTATCGTTTGTATTATTTTTATTTGCCCAGCTATCCCAGTAATTACCCTTGGTTGAAGAGTTCCAGAAAGAGTAAGGCGCATAGGAATAGTTCCAATAGATGCTATCGGGAGTGCATCCATCATCTTTTGCTGTGGAATTTAAAAATATGTTACCCCATATGTAATTTGAGCCATCACCTGATAATTCTATCCCATAATCCTCAGAGTATGCAAACAAGTTGCCAGTTATCTCATTGTTATGCACAGGGGAATTTAAACTATCAATGTAAATGCTGTATTGGTTGTAAAAGAAGCTATTGTTTTTTACCACAATGTAATCGCTTCCAATATTCGAAACTCCTGAAGCTCTCCCAGCAAATGTGTTATTTTCTACCCATACATTGTAAGATCCAATGATATTTAATCCGCTTCCCAAAAAACGAATTTGTTCAATGGTAATATTCTCAGAATATCCAACAACCCCTGCATGAGAGTTAAAGTATGAATCCGAAATAGTTATGTTATCTGAATAAGTGCTCCAAAAATCAAATTTCATGTTCAGACCTGTGAGATTACTTGCCGAGATGTAGGAACTATGATATATCCAGAGTTCCGCACCATTGAGGTATGAATCATAGAAATATATGTTTGAAATTTTAATATTTGATGAATTGAAGATGTAAATTAGCGTTAGAAAAGTATCTTTGTTGTAATTGCAGGAGCTTATGTTTTGAATCTCTGCATTTTTCACATTATTAAGTACTATCCCCATCTCCCCATACCAATCTTTTTTGAAATCCGAGAACTTTGAGTTTTTCAAAATGAAATATGAAGAAGTGTTGCCGATGTATATTCCAGATGGCGAATTTGAAATATTAATGGAAATAATATAAGGAGATTCTTCAGTACCTCTCCCTGAAAATCCATTTTTCTCAACAAAATTTTTTAAATCATGGTTGTTATCTATCTTTATTTTGTAATGAAATTTATATACGCTAAAGTGAAATCCTTCATCACCTTTTACCTCTTGCAAAGTTTCAGAATTAATCCCCACACTTATAGTGAGTATCAATAATGATAAAACAATAAACAATGCAAGATAGCTTCTTTTCATAAAAATCTCTAAAACTTATGACTACAAAAACTTTACTTTATTATCAACCCAATAAAAATACATCAAAAGTAGAATAAAGCCATATAAAAATTGCCAAATTGATACAAAAAATTTTTGAGATAAATAAGCATGGGCTCGGAAGGGTGATAAAATGAGAGTTGCAATACCGAGCATAAACGATGGAGGATTAGACAGCGAGGTCAGCGACCATTTCGGTCGCTCCCCGTACTACACCTTCGTGGATATTGAAGACGGAGAAATAAAAAATGTGGAAGTGCTTCCCGTGCCCTTCGAGGAGCATGGCCCCGGAGACCTGCCGAACTTCGTGAAGGAGCATGGCGGCGAGGTAGTGATTGCGTACGGCATGGGCCACCGCGCGGTGGATTTTTTCCAGCAACTGGGCATAGATGTGGTAACAGGAGCTGGAGGAAGGATAAGGGATGTGATAGACGCGTTCATCCACAACATGCTTGAGGTGAACCCTTACTGGAAGGAGAAAATAGAGAAAGAAAAGAAGAGAAAGGGAGAATGCAAGGAGCATTAGCCTTTGCATATCACATTTTTTCCTTTGCAGCGATCCGTCTCTAACTGAATTGTGGTATGCGTAATCCCGTACTTTTTTAATTTTTCATTTATTTTATCGATGAGCACCTGAGCCTCGCTCACGGGCATGTCTTCAACTTCTATGTGACACTCAAAAAGTACATCGCTTTCTCCAATTCTCCACGCATGGAAATGGTGTGCGTTCTTTATACCGTCTATTTTTTCTATTTCTTCTTTGATCCTATCAAAATCTAAATTTGGCGCAGATTCCATCAGTATTTCAACGCTCTCCTTTATTATGCCGATTACCTCGTAGATTATGTAAATTGCAATCAATATGGAAACAAGGGGGTCAATCCATAGGATATTGAAGAGTATTACAAGCAGCGCGCCTGTAACAACCCCAACAGAAGAGAGCGTATCGCTTAGAAGGTGAAGATAGGCGGATTTTACATTCAAACTATCCTTCGCGTGTGAATGTAAGAAAAGAACAGATAGTAGATTCCCAATCAGGCCGACTATGGCAACGATGAGCATAATTACTCCGTGAATGGGATTCGGATGAACGAATCTTTCGTACGCTTCGTAAATTAAGAATATGGACACTGTAAGGAGAAACACCGAGTTACCTAAGGCAACCAAAATCTCGGCCCTTTTGTACCCGAATGTGTATTTTTTGTTTTTCTCCTTCTCTCCAATTTTTATAGCTTCGTAGCTTGCAATGAGCCCTGCTGAATCACCCAAATTGTGCACGGAATCGCTTAATAAAGCAATGCTCCCCGAAATTATCCCGCCGATGAGTTCAACGATTGTTATTATGAGATTCAAAAATATTGATATGATGAGCTTTCCCTTTACTTGTGTGTGAGCATGATGATGCATGCTGGGAGAATGCAAAACTAAAAATTAAATTTTGCCAAATGCGGAAAATACAAGATAAATTTGAAATAGGGTTTAGGCATGCCGAAAGCATGTACGATGAGATATTTGAGCCAATAAAAATCGGAAAAAAAGAGAGCAAAAATCGTGTGATATTCCCTCCATTATCCACAAATTTCGGAAGAGAGGATGGCCATCTCAGCGAATTGTTCATCAAACATTACGAAACTCGCGCCAAGGGCGGCGTTGGATTGCTCATAGTGGAGAATTCATGCGTCTCTTACCCCGAGGGGAAGCACGGTGCCTACGAGCCTCGCATAGATTCTTGGGATTTTTATGAGGATTGGAGAACTATAGCAAAGAGATTGAAAAAATACGACTCGCTCATTTCCGTAGAATTGACTCATCAGGGATGGGGAAAGAAAGGCGTTAATTTTTTGAGTGAAAAAAAAAAATAAATGATATCATAGAGGATTATGCTAATGCGGCAGAAATTGCCTGTAGAGCAGGTTTTGATATGGTGGAAGTACAGGGAGCTCATGGTTTATTAGTGAATCAATTTCTCTCCCCCTTAACCAATACCCGGGAGGATTCATGGGGCGAGCGAACAAAATTTGCAATTGAAATAAGGAAGGAGATTGCAAAGCGGTGCGGCTGGGATTTCCCCGTAACAATACGCTTAGCAGTGGATGATTTCTTGGATGGGGGAATTACCCTAAAGGAAGGAAAGAGAATAGCGGAAGAGCTCCAAGATTATTATCAGATAATTCAAGCTGATATTGGACTCGGCCCCAAAGAACTGCGATTAGAGCCAATGCCTTTCCAGCAGGGATGGAGAGCGTATTTAGCAGAGAAGATTCGCCCGTTGAAGGTGCCCGTTGCGGCCGTGGGCATGATTCGAGAGCCCGATGTCGCAGTAGATATTCTAAGGAATAAGGCGGATATGATTGTGTTGGGAAGGACTTTGATTGCAGACCCAGACTGGTTAATAAAGGTTCGCGAAGGAAGAGCGAAAGAAATAAGAAAATGCATAGGTTGCAGCGAGTGTATCAAAGCGAGGCATGATGAGGATGAAAGAATAAGATGCGGTGCGAACCCGCAGGTTGGAAGAGAGATAGAAATAAAAAAAGCGGAGGAGAAGAAGAGAGTGGTGATAGTGGGCGGAGGCCCCGGCGGTTTAGAAGCGGCGAGATTTGCGGCAATACGTGGGCATGAGGTTCATCTCTTTTATGATGAATTCGGAGGAACATTGAACTTAGCGGCTCTTCCTCCGGGTAAAGAGAAGATAAGGTGGTTAATTGAGTACTATCGCGAGGAATTGAAAAAATACGATAATTTGAAGATGTACCATAAAAAAGCTCTAAAGAACGATGTAATTGCTCTGGATCCCGATGCGATAATAATGGCCACCGGGAGCAAGCCGTTTCTCCCATGCCCGCCCCTCCGCGATTTCGTTTATCTCTACAATGATGTCCTCCGTGGCGAAGTCAAATTTGAGGGAAAGAGCATAGTTGTTGGCGGCGGCGGTCTTGTGGGCTGTGAAACCGCGAACATGCTCTCAGAGAATAATAAAGTGGTAATCGTTGAGATGATGCCCGAAATTGCGCAGGGAATGGAAACGCTCTCAAAGAAACATCTCATTAGGGAGCTCCAAGAAAAAAGTGTAAGAATATTAACAACCACCAGAATAGTGGATGTAGCCAGAGGTGAAATAATTGTGGAAAAAGAAGGAGAGCAGATGTTAATTGAGGCAGACGCAATGATTGCCGCCTTCGGCTCCCGACCATTTGTGCCGTTTCACATTGAAGATGTACCCACGCATGTTATCGGTGATGCAAAGAGTGTTCGCAACATCTATTCAGCTGTAAGCGAAGGTTTTAAAGTAGCTATAAGCATCTAACTTTTCTCTATCTCTTCAATCTCTTTTTCATGCTTTGCCATCTGCACTTGATATTGCTTTGCGGTTTCCAGCATCTGCTGTGCAAACTTCTCTTCTAACATCTTTTTCACCTTTGTGAATATTTTATTTTTCCTCGCCGCTTCCCTAGCAACCTCTGGTGAAGGAAATTCTATAGCACCCACAGGACAAAGATTCGCGCATGTTTGGCATCCAACCAAGCAATTGAATGGCTTTGCAACTATTGGCTTTTTGGAAACGAGATCATAGGAGTAAACTCCACGACCACATATAACGGCACAAAGTCCGCAACCAATGCACGCAGCTGGATCTATTTTAGGGTACCATTTTATTTCTTTTCTCGGCACTCCAAACCAGTAATCGTATTTCTTATCAACCATTTTTATCACCACATATGATAATTGCGATTATAAATATATGTTTTTCGTTTTTTTATGATTAAAAATAATCTTTATAATACGAATTTCGTCTAAAAATAGATAATAAATTAATGAAATTGAAAAATTACAAACCAACCCATTCACAAGGAACATAGGCCTTAGAAACCACATGGGTAACCGTTGAGATCACTCCCTCCATTTTCAATCTCTTATCCACAAACTCTTGGAGTTCTTTCATACTTAGGAACAGGCACTCGCAGAGCAAATCATACTCCCCCAGAATTCTATAAAGAGTTATCAACCTATTTTCCTTCATAAGGTCATTTGCAAGCTCTTCAATGTACCTTTTATCAACTTTTATGTAAACAAAAGCTTTAATGCTATTTTCAACGGTATGGCAATTTACAAGAGCTGCATAACCTTCTATTATTCCTTTCTCCTCTAGAATCTTTATTCTTCTCCTTACAGTGGCTTCACTCACTCCAAGTTTTTTTGCAAGCTCAAGATTTGAGATCCTCGCATTCTCCCTCAAAGCACATATTATTGAGAGGTCCAAATCATCCACTGGCAATATCGTCCTATCTAATGATTTCCACCTAGTTATGATATTACACCTTGAAGGCCTCATAAACATCACCTTTCGTTATCCTTATTGCGCTTTTCGTATTTAAAATTTTCAATTTTTCAATTAGTATAAAATTATAGCCCCCTTCTCTCTACCACCCTTATTCTTCCAGGAGGCAATATCTTGAGTGCTTCTTCCACTGAAATTCCATATATCTTTGATATCTCTTTGGCAAATTCATCCTTCTTTGTATCTCCCGGCTCTATCAAAATATACTTGGAAGTCCTAGCCCTTATGGAATCTGGTGGACCACACATAACCATTTTCACTTTTTGATATTCTATCTCTCCCACAGCCAGCTGCAATGGAACCTTGTGTATGTAATTTCTCTTCCCATGCACTACCCAAGCACCCCTAGCAACATACTCTCCGCTCTCACCCATCTTGCTGACTTGCGATGGATAAACCCAGTATGCGCTTAGATTTCCAAATCCTGCGTTCCATGCCTTGCTCATACTCACAGCAAATTGAGCCGCCTCTTGCAAAGTTTTATCTCCAATCTCCTTGCCTTCAGATTTTATTACAACACTTGGAGCACCATGGATATCCGCATGCATATACAGATCCCCATTTCCAAGATGCTTCTTTACAACTTCTTCATTTGTCTTTGCATCCCTACCGGCTATAACCAATATGCCTTCAGAGCTTATGAACCATCTGTACTTCTCAAACCAGAACCTGCGGCGATTTTTCCTTATCTCCTTCTTTTTCTTCTCCTCTTTCTTCTTGACCTTTTTCAATTCCTCTCTTGCTTTTTCCAATGCCTCCTTTGCTCCCTTTATCTTTTCCCTCATCTTTTTTGCTCTATCATAATAAAGGCCTGCGTTTTCTCCCACACTCTTATCCACATACAATTTTATTTTCTCCCCGTCCAATTCAATTTCCAAAATTTTCCCCTTTCTTTCGTAATCCAATTCTCCCCTTTTTGCCTTATCCAATATTCCCACAACCTCATTGAAATGTGCGTATATCAAATCTCCAATTTTCTTGCTCTTTTCTGCCTCTCGCTCAAAATTCTCAATGGATTTTTCTATATCCTCAATTCTTCTCTTCACCTTTAGAACTTCTGGACTCTCAACCTTGCTCTCTCTCTTTATGTAATTTTTAAGTGCATCATTGAAACTCTCAAATTTCTCCTCTGGCTCATCAAACATCTTGAGCTCTAAGGGCGAGAAAAATCCTGGGTAAATATAGCCCCCTGAAAATTCAAAAAGCTCTTCAATGGAATTTTTCAATTTTTCGCACTCTCCACCAACATTCTTTGCATTCTTATCAACTCCAGCCCTAATGCATACCTCCTCTGCATACTTTCCAAGGTTGAACCTTCTTGCAAGGGTGCGAACAATATCATATTGGGATGAATTTATCTCATCGCATACCTTCTCTATATCCTTCAAAGGATGAAGGGATTGCGGAGGCGGCACATAATCTTCGCCTTTCATGATCCTTCTGTGCCTCCATTCCCTCTCTTTGTAAGCCCTCTCTATAATCCCATCCTTCGTGACTATTATATTCCCATCTCCAAACAATTCAATTATTAGGGAATATCCATCTGGAACTTCAAAAATAACTATCCTGTCAAAATTGAGCTGGTAAAATTTTATTATTTTCTTTCCAGAGAATCTTTTACGAAGGAACATGACGAATATGCTGGGCTCTAAAGGGGTCTCTCTATCTTCAAAAAAGAGCCAGCCACGAAGATTCACATACAGGGGCTTCGTCTCCCCCTTATAAATTTTGAATAGAAATTCTCTCTCGCCAATTTGATAAATTTTCTTGAAGAATCCACCTTCTATAAACTCTCTATTCTCTTGGAGCCAAGCATAGATGTCCAAGGATAGCATTGAATCCTTCATATCCCTTTAATTCCACAATAAGATAAAGATTTTTGGCACAAATTATTTAGGAAATCAATTCATCTCGCTTATGTGAAATACGATGTTGCCATTGTTGGTGCAGGACCAATCGGCTCTTTCATAGCCAAGGAAATTGCCTCTATAGGATACAATGTAGTCATTTTTGAGGAACACAGCGAGATTGGAAATCCCTCTCACTGCTCTGGATTATTCTCTACTCACATATTTGACATTGTAGGGAAAATAGGAATTCTGCATCCTGCAAAAAAGGCAATAATATACGCGCCAGATGGGAGCAAACTAAGAATAGGGGATGATAGGGTAAGGGGCTATGTAGTGGATAGGGTAAAATTTGATAGAGAGCTCGCCAAGATGGCTGGGGCAAAGGGTGCTGAAATACATTTAAAGGAGAGGGTTAAAAGGGTAAAATATCCAAGTATAAGAACAGGCAAAGGGGAGTATAAAGCGAAAATTATAGTGGGGGCAGATGGTATAAATAGCATTGTAAGGAAAGAAATGGGGATAAGAGCACCAAAAATTTTGGGAGCTGCCCAGATAATCGCTCCATCCCATTTGGATGAGGATACCGTTGAAATTTTCCTTGGCTCTTCCATAGCACCGGGATTCTTCGCTTGGAGAATCCCTCTATTTGATAACCTAGCCAAAATAGGACTTGCAAGCTACAAGAACTCTTGGCTATATCTGAAGAAATTAATGAAAAAATTAAAAGTGCAGCCTCTCTCAATCTCTGGAGGAGGAATACCCATAAACACTGTGGAGAGAACATACACAAGGGGAATGCTTATAGTGGGTGACGCGGCAGGGCAAGTGAAAGCAACAAGCGGGGGAGGCGTTTATCCCGGACTCATGTGTGCAAAATGTGCCATTAAGACAATAAAGGATGCATTAGAGAGGGGAGATTACTCTGAGAATGTTTTAAAGAATTACGAAACTTGCTGGAGAAATGGAATAGGAAAGGAGCTAAAGTACGCATCATATCTGCACAAAATATACACGAAAATTAGGGATGATGAATTTAACAAGATAATTAACATTTTGAATGATGAAAAGGTAATAAGGATAATAAACGAGGAAGGCGATATTGACTACCCATCAAGAGTGGCCATAAAGATATTCCGCAAAAAGCCATCCTTGATGAAGTACCTCAGTATTCCTGCAAGACCTTATCATAGACGGATTTGAGAAGGGCGTCATCCACATGAGTGTATATTTGCGTAGTAGCTACGCTGCTATGCCCCAAGAATTGCTGTATAAACCTTATATCCACCCCCCTGCGCAGCAATGTTGTTGCAAGGGTATGGCGAAGAACATGGGGGGTTACTTCTTTCTTTATCCCCGCTTTTTTAGCATATTTCTTTACTATTCTAAACACCTGAACCCTGCTTATCTTATTGCTCTTCTGCGATGCAAATAGATACTCCATATCATCCTCTCTCGTGTAAAGATAATTTTGAAGCGCTTCTATCACCTTGGGGCTCACAACAACAATTCTATCTTTATCTCCCTTGCCAGAACGCACATAAACAATTCTTTCATTAAAATCCACATCTTCAATCTTTAAATTGCATAGCTCACTAACTCTCAATCCGGAATAGGCAAGGAGGGAAATTATAGCATAATCCCTAGGATTCTCACTTGAAACTTCAATCAATCTCTTTACCTCTTTCTCGCTAAGGTATTTGGGCATCTGCTTTGGCCTCTTTGGCGAGGTTAAATTCTTTGCCGTGTCTAAATTCTTGTACTTGAAATAAGAACGAATGGCCTTGGTAGCGAGATAAAGGGAATTCTTGCTGTACTTTCTCTTCGTAGAAAGATACATCTTGTACTTATTCAAATCTCCCGGTATTATATCCTCAGCCCTCTTCTTAAAATACCTGAGCATATCGTCTATAAAATGGGCATACTCCTTAATTGTATTCTCGCTCCTCTTCTCTCCCCTCAAATACTCCTTGAATTTTTCAACTTCGTAATCAACATAATCTCCAAATTTGTCTGACATTAGTCATACATATGACTTATGCTATTTAAAACTTTCCCGTATTTTTGCAAATTGAGAAATTGTCCAAAAATTAAAAATAATGGTACGCTTAATTATTAGCGTGGAAAAATTGATAGCACAGGCACAGGTGTACTACATCGTTGGTTATGGAAGAGATCGCTCCGTTTATGATGACAAGAAGTGGATACTAGGCAGGGTTTATTTAACAGATAAGCGACTTCTCTTCAAAAAATTGGATAGATTCATTGAGGTGAAATATGAGGATATTTTATCCATAGCTGAGAGGGATAAGTATCCGAGGATATCTCCACCCATGGGCTGGGCTCGTGGAAATATACTGGAGATAAAGCATTATGAATTTGGAGATAAAAAGCATATTTTAACTTCCCTCATATCCGCAAATTTTGATGTAACCCTAAAATTGAGAGCTATCTTGACGAAGATGATTGGCGAGAAAGTTGTTGAAATAACTGAAATGCATAAGAAGGTGCTTCTTCTTTTATACACAGGAATGAAGGACAATATTCTAATAAGCTACCTTCTAGACATTGAAATTAATGAAGTTGAGAAATTAATTGAAGATTTGAAATTCAGGGGCTTAATATCTTCGGATCTTCTCTTAACCGCGGAAGGCACGAAGGTTGTGGATGAAATAAGGCGTAGATAAAGATTAAAAAGGAAAAAAGAATATGCCCAATTATGCTACTTGAAATAGATGGATGGAAAGTGGGGCTAAAATTTTCGGCCTCTCACTTCATACCCTCGCATTACAAATGCTCAAGATTACATGGGCATGATTACGGAATTAGATTAAGAATATTGGGGGAGCCAAAGGATTGCATATTATACGATTTCGTTGAAGTAAAAAAGGAAGTTAGGAACATTTGCGAAGAGCTTGACCACAAGCTTTTAATTCCCCAATCAAAGAAGTATATAAAGCATCATATAAAGGATGAGCGCATATATGTGAGCTTTGGAGATAAGCACTATGTATTTCCAAAGAGCGATGTTGCCATAATTCCTGTGAATCTAGTAACTGCCGAGGAGCTAGCAAGATACTTCACAAAGAGAATTGCAGGAAGGATAAAATTCCCGAAAAATGTCAAAGGTATTGAGATTTGCGTGGATGAAGGTCCCGGGCAAGGTGCCTGTAATTACATACCCTTGGGTGATGAAAAATGAAAGCTGTTGTTCTCCTCTCTGGCGGACTTGATTCTTCAACTGTTCTCGCCATAGCACTTGAGATGGGATACGAAGTCCATGCCCTATCCTTTGATTACGGCCAAAGGCATTCAAGAGAATTGGAGAGTGCAAAGAAAATTGCAAAATACTTCAATGTGCCCCATAAGATAATAAAAATTGATTTAAGACAAATTGGCGGGAGCGCATTAACTGATAATATTGATGTTCCAGAAAGAAATATGGATGAAATAGAAAAGGAGATACCAATCACCTATGTTCCCGCTAGAAACACCATTCTTCTCTCCCTCGCATTGGGGTATGCGGAAGTCATAGATGCAGATGCGATATTCTACGGAGCAAATGCCATTGATTATTCTGGGTATCCAGATTGCAGGCCTGAGTATGTGGAGGCATTTGAGCGTGTAGCAAATCTAGGAACAAAGAGAGGTGTGGAAGGAAAGCCCATAAAGATAATAGCACCAATAATCCATATGACCAAGGCGGAAATAATAAAGAAAGGCATGGAATTAGGGGTGCCCTACGAGCTTACTTGGTCCTGCTATAAGGGAGGGAAAAAAGCATGTGGGAAATGTGATTCTTGCCTATTACGCTTGAAGGGATTTATGGAAGCGGGATACGAGGACCCATTGGAGTATGAAACTTATCCTGAATTTTACATAGAGTACTTGAAAAAGAAGGGGAAACTATGATTGTGGGCACATGCTATATATGTGGAAAGCCAGCAACGCATATATGTAAATTATGCGGTAGGCCTGTTTGCGATGAGCATTATGTACCATCCTTGGGCCTATGCGTGCGATGTGCCTCAAACAAATCCAAATCTCTGCAAGAATGATGAAACTTTTCTTATGGCCTTTCCCCTATGCGATACTTTATTTTTCTCCTCGGTGCTCATCTCAGCGAAAGTTCTATTCTCTCCTTCTGGTACAAATATTGGGTCATATCCAAACCCATTTGTTCCTCTAGGCTCTTTTGCAATATAGCCATGGCACAAGCCCACAAATTTGAAATTTTGCCCTTCTGCTCTTACCCCAATAACCGTTTTGAATATTGCTCTCCTATCCTCTATTCCTTCCATAAGCTTCAAAATTCCTTGGTTTCCAATGGTGTCAAAGACATAGGCAGAATAAACTCCGGGAAAATTATTCAAAGAGAGAATGAACAATCCAGAATCATCAATTATGAAATTTCCTTCAATTCTCTCAGCAAGGTAATCCAAGGCAAAATCCACAACTTCCTCTAGCGAGTTTGCTTGAATTTCGGGGTACTCCATGCTTACCATTTCCAAATCGGGCACGACTTTTCTCATTTCTTCAAATTTATTCTTGTTATGAGTTATTATTTTAAACATATCTACGCCTCCCTTTTATCTCTTCCACCTGCTTCAATATTTCATCACCCATAATATTTCTGTATTTTTTCAAAAATATAGGATATAAGGAAGTATGCTTGAAATGGGCAGCCATAAATGTCTCTTCAAACATCTCCAAATCAACGGCCATGTCCTCAATGCTCGCATCCTTCTCAGCCATGCTCCAATCTATCAGCACAACACCTTCATCGCTTAATATCATATTTCCCGTTGTAAAATCTCCGTGAGAGTATCCAGCCCTATGAATCTTCACAGCCATCTCGGCAATTTTTTCAAGAATTTTGGCAACTTCGCTTGGAGACATAGAATTTAAAACATCCGCAAGAGTTTTACCCTCAATTTTTTCCATAATGATTTCATAGTCATCCAAATCGTATATTATTGGAGTTCTAACTTTGTGCAATTTTAACTCGTGAATCAATCTGGCTTCTTTCCTCGTTCTATGCTTCCTAATCCTCTCATCCAGTTCTTTTATCCTGTAGCCCTTGGAGATACGTATTTTTCTCACAACCTTCCTCCCAAAAAACACATCCTCTTTTATTATTGCTTCTGCTCCTGGTGCTTCTCTATACTCCCTTCTATGCATCTTCACTTCCCAAGGAATATCCACAGCATCAGTTCTAAATTTTTGAATTACCTGTGTATCCTCAATCTTCATTTTTTTACCATTTTTTAAGAATAACAATCCCAAATAGGCAATCATAGCTCCATTATCCACGCATAAATCTGCAGGTGGGACATAGAATTTCGCTCCCCTTTCCTCAGCCATAATTTTTAGCATATCTTGCAAACGCCTGTTTCTAGCAACCCCACCAGCCAATAGAACTTCATCCTTGCGAAGATGGGTTAATGCCCTCTCCGTTGCTTCCACAAGCATAGCAAAAACGGTTTCTTGCACACTATATGCAATATCTTCCTTGTGCTCATCCTTCAACTTATTTATGGCTGCTGTTAAAATTCCCGAAAATGCCATATCCATGCCCTTGATGGAATAGGGCAAAGGAATGTACTTCTTTCCCTCAAGTGCTAATTTTTCAATTCTTGGCCCTCCTGGAAAAGGTATTCCCATCTCCCTTGCAAGCTTGTCAAGCATGTTTCCAACACCTATGTCCAATGTCTCTCCAAATACCCTATAACGGCCAGATGCGTAGGATATGATCTGTGTATTCCCCCCAGATACATAGAGCATAACAGGGTCTTCCGCCCCTGTGGAGAACCTCCCAATCTCAAGATGTGCAATGCAGTGATTTACCCCAACTATTGGTATATTGAGCTTCAAACTCAAAACTCTTGCAGCTGTGGCCACGGTTCTCAGGCATGGCCCCAACCCTGGACCTTGCGAGAAGGATATGCCATCAAGCTCTTCTGGCTTAACATTCGCAATTCTAAAGGCCTCCTTCAAAAGCTTAGGAAGGTGTTGAACATGATGATTTGCTGCCTCCCTTGGATGTATGCCCCCTTCAGGAGGTCTGTACATATCCGATACATTAGCCAGAACTTCTTTTTCGGTAACAATTCCCACACCTACGGTATGTGCTGTGCCTTCAATTCCAAGAACCAGCATAGGAATCACTCATCTTATATGCCCAAGGGTAAACGAGCCAAGAGTTATACCACTCTTGCTTGCAGTTACCTCAATCCAATTCCTGCTCTGCACCTCTGTAATTCCATGCACAGTCAAAAATATCTTATGCGCCTCTATCTTGAATTCTATCATTCCATCCATCGTATAACCAACCATCTGGATTTCACTCTCGCTATGAAGTCCTTTTTCCACAAGGTACAACGATACTGCATTATCTCTCTTTCTCTTCGTAGTAAATGGCTGCAAGAATCTAAGCAAAGCCTGAGAATCCAAATAAGCTATAATTGTTGACAAGCTTCTAAACCCTAAGCGGTAATACCCACTTTTTTCCTTTATTTTTTTAACTATAGAATCAACAGCTTTTGCTATACCCTCTACATCATTCTGAAAATCCAAGTAAATGACCCCTTCTATTTCAGAGGTATCCCCTATACTTCTAGAATAAGCATCCACATAATAAACCAAGCCCATTTTCTCATACTGCTCGTATGTGGGTAGAACATAGCTCATCTCTTCACGCAAACTATCCACCGTTATATCAGTAAGGACCCAAATTGCTGGAACTCCCTTTCGCAGGCCTTCCGCTATGAAAGAATAAACTAAAACTTCCTTATTGCTGTATGGTGGGCCATAAATTAAAATGTTAGAACCGATGGGAAAGCCCCCATACAACAAATCATCTAATCTCCTCGTTCCTGTACGAACTTTCTTCTCTTTTAATTCAATTTTTACCTCCTCTGCTGCAAGCTCCACTTCCTGCTCCGCGAGTCCCTTCAATTTTGCGTTTATCTCCTGCTCTTTCATCCTGAGATAATTCTCCTTGGCACGAAGCTCTTCTTCTTTTCTCTTTATCTCATCCTGCAAATCTTCCAATCTTCTTTTGAGTATAATCTCATCCATATTTCCAATCTCTTGCTTCATCATTTGCAACTGCTTAATCTGGGCCTCAATTTTTTTCTCCCTATACGCAATATCCTCTTCCCTACGGATTAACTCATCCTCCTTGTATTTAATCATCTCTTGAAGTTTTTTCATCTCATCCTCTTTTATTTTTATTTCATTTTTAAGCTCTTCTATCTTCCTATCCTTTTCCCCTATTTCTTTGCTAAGCTCGGCTATTCTCTCCGTTAAGGCCTTAACATCAGAATTCTTTATTGCTTCCTTTAATTTTTCAAACTCTTCAGAGGATACATTGCTCTTACCTTGTGCCTCTAACTCAAGAAGCTTTCTATTCTTTTCTCCCTCCAATCTTATCAATTCTTCCCTTAGCTCTATTTCCTTCTTCTTCAATTCCCTTATATCCTCAGGCAATGGCTTTGTAAGCTCTTCCTTCAAAGATTCTATTTCTTTTCTCAGAGTTTCAATTTCCTTTTCCAACTCTTCCCTCTTTGAAAATTCCACATCTAAAAGCGTCTTTAATTTCAAATTTTCCTCTATGAGCTGGTCTACATCCACATTCTCAGGCAAATTTTTCTTTGCCTCCTCAACCCTCTCCCTTATCTCCTCTGCCTCTTCCTCAGTGCCACCCTTCCTCTCTAACAATCCAAAGAGCGCATCATCATTCCCCTTTAGCCATTCATCCAAAATCTCCCTATCTTCATCCATAAGCTTAAAATCATCGCCAAGCAGCCATTTTTTAAGGAGAATTTCATTCTTTAATGCCTCATACTCCTCCCTAGAGTATTTCTTACCGCAAGATTTACAAGTGAGAGTTTTCTCATCAATCACTCCCCCGCACTGGGGACATATTACCTCAACTTTTTCTGACATGCTTATCCTATGAGAGCCATACGAACTACATTATTGCCTCTCAATATAACTGTGCCTAATCTTCTTGTCATCTCTTCTGTCTTCTCCTCCGTGTCCATAAGCACCATGTTCATATAATCATCGTAGCCAACAAGCTTACCTTCTAGAATGCGATTATCCTTCAAGAGGAGCGAAATCCTCTTATTCAGAAAGTTCTCCAACATTTTTAACGGTAGTGTCATTCTCAATCACCTATACCCAATTGAATATAAAATATAAATCTTTTTAGGTATAACCATACATATCCTCATCATCATCTTCGCTATTTTCCATTAGAACTTGGAGTAAGCTGCGGATTAGCTCCTTCATCTCGCTAACCTCTCTGCGCAAGGCCTTTACCTCACTCTCAAGTTTAGCCACATCTTCAATCCTTGGTTTATTTGTTTCCTCAATACCATCCATGCTTTCCCATAGTTAATCCCAATATTTAAAATCTCCTACGCACAATTCTGTAAAGCACTACTCTCCTTTTTACCTCTTCTTTCCTGTGAAATTTGTACATATATGGTATGGGAAAATCATAGAATTTTTTATGGGTTACCTCTCCTCCCATCTCCACAATTTTCCCCTCTATGAATTCGGCTGTGTTTGCATTATGAATGGTGTAAATCACATTGGCAACTTGCATCGCCTTTTCCAAAAATGGCAAATCTGCGTGTCTATTCTGCGCTCCAAATGGAGGGTTCTGCACAACGGTATCAATTTTGAAATTAAATTCTTCAACACGCATATTCATTATTTCCGCAGAGCATTTATACTCCTCCAAATTTTTCCTTAAAACCATAATTGCCTCTGGATCTATTTCCACAGAAAAAATCTTGCGAGCACCTAAGATGCAAGAGCCGATGGTGAATATGCCTGTACCCGCTCCAAAATCTGCCAAAATTTTATCCTCAATATCACCCAAAGAGTATGCGAAGAATAAAATGTCCGAGGCAATGGTGGCAGGGGTTAAGTATTGCTCCAAAGAGGCTTTAGGATTTTTGTAATTCTCCACGCCTTGAAGCATCATTTCTAGCTTTTTCTTCTTCATGGCCCTGCCACTGCATTAACTAGCTTATGGGCTAACTGGGATGCATGTGCTGCCGATATCCCTCTCTTCTTTAGCTCCTCTGATACCCTATTAATGGCTCTATGCCATTTCCATGTAGAGCGGCTGTACCTTGCCTCTACGAGAATCTGCACTATTTTACGGTCAACCTCTATCCCATATCTCTCCCTCAATCTAAGCTGCCAAAGCGGAATGAGAACATAGGGAACATAGACCCTATCAATGTATCCTCCTTCACTAACCCTGTACCTTCTACTCATCGTTCCCAACTATGAGCTCATAAGATAAATATTTTTTGAAAAAATAAATTTGCATCTACATGCATTCGCTTAGCTTATAAATCAAAACATCGGGAGTTTTAAAATCAACCATACTTTTGAATCCTTGCTCAACAAAGAATGTCAAAACATCCTCTTTTTCCTCTGGAAGCATAGCGCTTATGCTTTTCTTTCCTTGCTGAATCGCATAATAACTCATTGCTCTCATAATTCTCTTGAGCCCCTCTCCTGAAATATCAAGAGGGAAAAATGATGGCTCTGTATCTTTAAGGGAATAGATAAATTTGTAATTTTCAATTTTTCCAATTCCAGCATTCCTGTTTAGCCAATTTATAGAATCTTGCGTTTTATGCAAAAACTTCCAGCCATAGGGTATGTAATCTTCGCACCAAATATCCTCCATCCTTATATCTCCTTTTTCAAATCTCAACGGCTCAAAGGGTTCTCTGTAAGAGATATAGAATCTTTTTGATATTCTAAATCCATCATCCTCAGCCATCTTTCTGCTCTCCTTATTGAGCAAATGAGTTGCAAATTCAACGGTATCTATTTTCCCATCCCTGCATAATCTTTTCCCAAGATTCAAAATGTAATTATGCAATTTCTTACCATAGCCCCTGCCACGATATGATGGATGCACACGCAATCCTTCAAGCCATCCAACCCTATCAGGCAAAATGCTCAGCTTCACGGTACCCACTACAATGCCATTTATTTCCAAAACATAGAAATTCCCATCTTTGAGCCAAGAACGAAATGCTTTATGAATATAATCCTCCCCATCCCATGTGAGCTTTGATATTTCCAAAATGGAATTATAATCCTCTTCCCTAGCCAAGCGTATTGTTTCCATAGGAATAAAGATGCAAGCAATTATTTATCTTTTCGCAAAGAATTATTAATGGTAAAACATTCTTGGGCTCAATGTTCATATATTATCCCGGGAGTTCATTCCCATCCATATCTATTACGGGCGAATTCTGCGCTTTAAAGTGCAAGCACTGCAATGGATACTACCTAAAAGGCATGCTTCCCATAACCACACCAGAAAAATTAATAGATTTTGCAAAGAAAAATGATGGAAAGATAAAGGGATTCTTGCTCAGCGGTGGATCAACAAAAGAAGGAAAAGTGCCCTTAAAAAAATTCGCTCCTGCAGTTAAATGGATTGTAGAGAATACTTCACTCATTGTGAATGTGCATACAGGGATAATTGATGAAAAGGATATTGAATACCTTGAAGATATGAGCCCGCATCATATTTCATTTGATGTAATTGGCTCAACTGAAACTATAAAGAGGGTTATTGGAATAAATAGAACTAAGGAGGATTATTTCCATGCACTTGACCTTTTAGATTCCTCCTCCCTAAATTACTCCCCCCATATAATTGCTGGCTTGGACTTTGGAGAGATAAGGGGGGAGTATAATGCATTAGAAAAAATAAGAGGGCTGAAAAGATTTAGCAATCTCGTGCTAATCGTTTTAATCCCCACAAAGGGAACTCCTATGGAGAATGTTAAATTAAATCGCAAGGAAATTTTAAAATTCTTTGATTATGCCCTATCCACTATTAATCCTAAAAAAATCGTGCTGGGATGTATGAGACCCAGGAGCTTTTATGAACTTGAAGAACTTTGCGTTGAAAAAAACTGCAAGGGAATGGTTATTCCCTCATTGAGGACTATGAGAATGATAAGAGAGAAAAATATAGAGGTTATTCGCAAAGATATGTGCTGCGTTTTTTAGGTTCTCAGAAAATATAAAATAGATGAACGGGATTTACAAAAGGGTGATTTCCATGGAAGATGACTCAATAATGAATGCTTATTACAATAATCAAATAGTTACCGCCCTAATAGGTGTGCAGGTTGATACTAAGGACATTGACAATTTCGCAAAGGAAGCAAGGGAATTTTCCAATGTGGAAGATTTGTTTCTCGTCACTGGAGAGTATGATATAATAGTCAAAGTTAAATTCCCCTCTTATGAAGAGCTTAAGAATTTCATAATAAATAAGCTCTCAAAGATTGAGGGAGTATTGAAGACCGAGACAATGATGGTTGTAAATACTTACAAAGAGAGGGGAATAAAGTTTGAATGAGGTGATTAGAATGTCGGATAAAGATAAGCTTTACCAAGAGATAGTTGGTATGATGATAGAGCTCAGTGAGGATACATCCTTGCCAAGAAATATAAGAAAAGGCATATCCAATGCCAAAGATATTCTCACGAAGAAAGACCAAGCTTTGGATGTGCGCATTGCCAGTGCCATATTTGCTCTGGATGAAATTGCAAATGACCCAAACATCCCCGTGCATGGGAGAACGATGGTTTATATGATAATGGGAAAGCTTGAAACCTTGTCTAAAGAGATATCCTCACAGTGAGAAGCCTATGAATTCTAATATTTTTTTAAATATTTTCATACCTCTTTTCGCTGTAATAGACCCGTTTGCTGCACTCCCTCTCTACATGTCTTTAACTGCTGGTTTAAGCGAGGCACAAAAAAGAAAGATAGTAAAAGAGGCCTCAATAACGGCAATAATCCTGCTTATATTTTTTGCATTTTTGGGAATTTATATTCTAGATTATATGGGAATTTCAATTTCTGCTCTAATGATTGCTGGTGGCATACTCATGCTTTTAGTGAGTATTGAAATGGTAAAGGAAGGAGACAAACCGAGAAGCACGAAGAAGAAAATAGCCATACATGAGGAAACGGGGGATATAGGAATAGTACCCTTGGGTACCCCAATGCTCGCAGGTCCCGGCGCAATATCCCTAGTTATCATACTAATGGGAAAATACCCCTATGCATGGGGCTCCATTGTAATCTCAATAATAAGCATAGTTGCCTTAACCGCCTTAATCTTTCTTGGCTCTAATTACATCTCCAGAATAATGGGTGAGAAGGGTTCTAGAGCTTTTACCCGTGTCATGGGCCTTTTAGTGGCAGCTTTTTCCGTGCAGTACATTCTTGACGGAATTGCCCAATACTTCGGACTATAGCCCGGTGGGAGCGATGGACTCTCATTGCTCAAGCCCACCGGTTTCCCGGGCATGATGATATTGAGAAAAACTAATTTATTCTTTACGGTTATGGTGGCCTATGGAAAAAATAAAGATTGAAAGTGCAAAGCTTCCTTTGTGCGATCATTGTCTTGGAAGATTATACGCCATGCTAGGCCATGGCCTTAGCAACGATGAAAGGGGTAAGGCAATAAGAGTCATCTATGCCATGGAAAACAATATAGATTTAGATTCCCTATATCCCGAGAATTGTGAGCTTTGCAATGGCATATTTTCAAGATTAGATGATTATGCAAAATACATAGCAAACATGCTAAAAGATATAGAATATTACACATTTATGATTGGCTCAAGATTTCCACAAGATATTATGGATAAGGAGAAAAAATTGCAGGAAGAATTTGGAAATTTAGGCGAGCCAATAAATAGGGAATTCAATAGAGAATTGGGAAAGAGAGTTATGAATATAACTGGAAAAGAGGCAACGATAAAGAGTCCAGATGTAACTGTAATTGTGGATACCGAATATGATGATTTTAAAATTGAGATTAAGCCCTTACTGATTTATGGAAGGTACAGGAAACTCATAAGGGGAATTCCTCAAACAAAATGGCCTTCGGGTAAGTACAAAGAGAGCGTGGAGGAGATAATAGCAAAACCGATTATGGAAATTACAAAGGGAGAAGGGCACGCGCTCCATGGGATGGGCAGGGAGGATATAGATGCCCTAATGTTAGGAAATGGAAGACCATTCATACTGGAGATAAAAATGCCTAAAAGAAGGAAAATTAATCTGGATGAGATTACAAAAAAAATAAACTCATCAGGAAAGGTAGAGGTTCTGAATTTGAGATTCGCATCCAAAGAGGAGATTGCAAAGATAAAATCCGCCGAGCCAAAGAAGAGGTATAAAGTGGGAATAAAAGTTGATGTATCTGAGGACGAATTAAAGAATGCATTAAACTCCCTAATTGGCAAAATCTCGCAAAGAACTCCAACGAGGGTCAAGCACAGGAGAGCAGATAAAATTCGTAGAAAAGAGGTTTATGAGGTAAAATTAATTGGAAAAAATGAGGATGCTTGGATTGTTGAGGTCTTAGCACAGAGTGGAACATACATAAAAGAGCTTATGCATGGTGACAATGGCAGAACAACTCCGAGCTTGGCAGAAAAACTTGGTAAAAAAGTAGAGGTGTTGTGGCTAGATGTTGTAGAAATATTAGATTGATAATGCTTCTTCAGGATGGTTTATCCACTCTTCCACATATGTTTCAATGCCCGCTATCTCCTTTTCAATTGGTATATCAGCAATCTTTGTGATGAATAGCAATGATGTTAAATGCACCCTGAATGGCAGTTTCCATTCTCCCTTTCCTGTGGATTTTAGGCCTTCTGCTATCTCCTTTAATTCTTCCTTGGCCTCATTGCTGAGCCACCCTATTCTTTCATAGTAGTCCAATATTTTGGCTAGTCCCTGATGGTCCACGAATTGTAGCATATAGCCCAACCATCTCATAGCGATTATGTGCTTCTTTGGGTCATCACCTACCATTTCTAGTATCATTTTCACCCCTTACCAGAGGTTTATGTACTTCGTTGTGTATGTTGAAGGTGTCTCAAATTCAACAAGGTTTGGCACACCATGCTTCGGTATGAGCTTTATCATCACTGAGCTCTGGGGCTGTAGATATAGTCCTATGGCTGATGCGTTTATGAATATCTTTATTATGTCTCCCGAGGTTATCACCTTATCCCTTTCCCAGTTAGATGGTGGCATATCCCTCGCAATTGCAACTCCGAATGTCTTATTTGTCAAATCACTGAAAGTATGCGCATTCGGATCGTATGTGAGGGTAGCATCAGTGTATCCATCGCTTATCTCCACAAGTACGCTGAACATGGATATGGGTGGACTTCCTGCCATCAAGCCCACTTTTATCTCAAGGTAATCAATTATTGGACTGTATCCTGAGCCATATGTTACATTTACCTTGGAGCTTACCGTAGCATTAGGGAAGTGCAGCGTTATTTCTCCTGTATTGTAGTTAATAGTTCCTGTAACACCTGTATTGTTGTAACCACTTACAGGCACAAGGTTTCCTGTACCATCATCCTTAAGCTTAAATGTTCCATTAGTTACTATCACACTATTTGGATTGACTGGCACATGAGTTAAGTTCCCAACGAATGTATCATTTCCCACTTCTATATTGCCCAAGGATTCATTTTGATAAATTATATCATTCCTTATGCCTTGAATGGTTATCACTTTGAATCCAGTGGCAACATCCTGAGTGGCTATGTTCCCTGTCTCCTCTGCCTGCTGCTGTAACTGGTACGCTGTTTGAATTAACACTGTGGCTGCAACTGCTGCAACAATGATCATTGCGATGAATATTATTAGCGTGCCAACGCCCATCTCGCCTTTTTCTCTTTTGTATATCCTCTTCATCTTCAACTCTCCTGAGAGAGCCCTGTGCCCGCAGGTGATAGCTTAGATATATGTTCTCACTTTTGAGAACAATTTTTGATAATTTGATTTGATTTTAAATACCTTTTCTCATGAGTATCTATTAAGAAACAAATTGATGGCAAAATCTATATGTGGCTATAACTTTCACTTCCCTATGGGCTCTGCTCTTCACTCCATAAAAGAAGTTGCCTCATTCATCTCAACACTCTTAATATTAATCATACTCTCCGTTCTATTTGGATATATGTTTTTTAGCATAGTATATGTGGTGCCTTATATTAACAATCCAAAATTTTTAATTCCAATTTACATAGTCATACCATTCCCCATAATACTAACATTTCTAAAGGGAATTGTTGCTTATGGATGGTACACTTTTTTAGTTATAGCTCTATCCATATCTGGAATATTGTTAGGCATATATGGTGTTGGGCCATATTTTAAAAGTTTCTTTAAAAATCCCTTTGGATATCGTAAAAATGTATTTCAGGAAATTAGCGAATTATACGCTCTCAACATATTCTTCGGCATGGTTGTAGTATACATTTTATTCTTAATTGGCTATGTCCCATATACACCTCCAGGTCTAGGAAAGATGAGCGTATGGATGCAGATGTTAGCATTTCTCCATGCATCCTTCTACGAGGAAGTAATAACTAGAACTATATTCTTAGGCATTCCTGTATTTTTAGTATATTTCTTCTCTGGGAAAAAGGTATCTCCTCTGAGAATTTTAGGGGGCTATGGAAAAATAACATCGGTAGAGGCAGTTTTTATAATAATATCTGCTGGCATATTTGCAACTGCTCACATACCTGCATGGGATGTATGGAAGGTTGTACCTACATTCGTTGGAGGATTAGTACTTGGCTACCTTTACATAAAATATGGCATCTACGCTTCAATCATGGTGCACTTTATGACGGACTTTATAAGCGTGCCCATGGCAATGTATAGCGGGTATCAATTCTTATTTGGCATAATTCTCATAGTTCTCGCAATTGCTGGTGCAGCATTCTTCGTTTCATATTCTATAAGAGCAATAAACTTTCTAAGGGGAAAGAGAGGAAATGAAAAAGAGAGGAGTTCTAAGGAATACCCTCATAAGGAGAGCTTCACTCCTTCATGGACAAATTTAGTGTGCCCAAATTGCGGGGGCACGGTATTTCAATATGTAGATAAAAATACGGTAAGATGCGTTAACTGCGGAACCATAATAAAAATTGAAGATGATAAAGATAAAAAAGAGCTCATTTGAGCTTTCTGGTATCGGGAGCAATGATGTCTATCAGCTCTCTTAAATTCTCTCCCCTAACTGTTATTTTTATATCGCCAAGGGGAACATTACCCACAGAGAAACTTATCTTACCCATAGTGGCCACTTGCTTATTTATGGAAAATACAACCTCATCATCGTACAAATTGCCAAGGAGCACACTTCTGGCTGCGTCCCTTATTCTCTCCTCCTTTAGTATCTTTCCAAAATTCTCTAAGCTCTTTGACCTTGCAATTATTTCTCCTGCCAAGAGCTCAAATTTCGCATCGGGAAAAATGCTCAAAATTGCATTTTTTATTTTTTCCACATCCTCTGTTGGATTTACCTCGGCCTCAATTATTATCTCTAAACCCATATAGCATGGCGCCTCCTCATATCCTCCTCAGTTTGCCCAAGCTTGTTCATCAAAGAAGAGATTATAGAATCAAGAAAAATCACAGCAGCATCTTCAAAAAGCGTGCCTAAAGGTGCTAAATCACCTCTTTTCTTTTCATACCTTATAACGAAGGTTAAATCAGCCTGCTTTGCTAATGGCGAGCTTGCGGATGAAGTGACTGCTATAACTTTGGCACCAACTCTATTGACTATGCTTTCCACAAGAAGCGTAGATTGTGTTCTACCCGTGTTAGATATTAAAACTACCAAATCTCCTTTATTAACCACTGGTGTTATCGTCTCTCCTATAAAATAGGCAACTAATCCTAACTGAACTAGACGCATTGCAAAAAATTTTCCAACTAAGCCACTTCTCCCGGAGCCGTAAACAAATATCTGCTTTGCTTTTGTTATCATATCCACCCCTTGATTTACCAATGAAATATCTATGGAGTTCAACGACTTCTCTATACTCCCAAGAATGTATTCATAAGAATCCTCAAACATGGCAATCACTTCTTCTTGGCCAGTTTCCTTGCAAGAACCCTTTCCATTATAACACGCATGTAGGCAGCATCATGCTCTAAAAGGGGCGATGAGGATATTATCGTAATATTGTACTCATTATTCAAAATCACATTTGCAAGGGTCTCAAATTTCAAGTCACCTTTCTTTATTGGAGCTATCATGGTTTCGTTTCCATTTTCATAAAGCACTCCGGCAAAATGCACATAGTACTCATCTTTCCAGAATGGTGATATCTTTTCAAATACTTCCTCAAATTTCTTGGCATCTTTAAGAGAGCCATTTGTCCTAGCGTGAATATGTGCAAAATTCACAATGGGCAAAACTCCCTTAACTTTCTTGCATAGTTCTAAAATCTCATCTAAGCTACCAAAAACAACCTGCTTGCCGGATACTTCAAATCCAAGCTTTGGCTTTAACTTTAATCTCTTATACTCATTTTTCAACTTCTTTATATTGGAAACAACATTCTTCATAGCTGCCGCTTTACTCAAATCTCCATAGAGACCTATATGATTAACAACATACTTGGCTCCCATCTCATTAGCCAAGAGACCTCCCCAAATTATGTACTCCATTGATTTCTCAGTAAGCTCTCCATTGGAAACAAGGTCCATGTAGTATGGCGTGTGTAAACTGAGTTGTACATCCAATTCCTTAGCCAAATCTCCAAGCTTTCTCAATTCAACATAACTATTGGCAAGGTTCCAAAATAATTCCAGAACTATATCATCCTCTTCAAGGGCAACATCTATACCAACTGGCTGGTAATTGCCCTCATCATCGGGGCGCAAAACATCCACTATCAACGAGGTTTCTATTTCCCTTGGCTTTAAGCCAACTTCATCATACACGCTCCTCTCCTGCACATTTACCCTGAGAAATTGAATTTCCATAGCGTGGAGACCCATCCTGTGTGTGTCCTCTATGGCATCCTTGAGTGTGCGCCCTTTGCACGAAAGAGGTATTCCAGCAAGACCAAAACGATACATCTCTTGCATGTATTGCGTATAAAGTAATAATATTTTCGCAGAAAAAAGAGATTAGCGGAGGCCAACTATCTGGCCATCCTTTGTCAAATCTATGCTTTCCGCTGCAGGCTTGCTTGGCAATCCTGGCATAGTTGATATGTCTCCAAGCAATGGCACAACGAATTTTGCTCCAGAAGATATCTTCAAGCTTCTAACTGTAACCACGAAATTCTCAGGCGCACCAAGGAGCTTTGGATTATCGCTCAAGGAATATTGTGTCTTAGCCATGCATACAAAGAAGTCATCAAAGCCAAGGTTGCTTATGAGTTTAAGGTCCTTCTTTGCCTTGTGGTCCCAGTCAACCCCATCAGCTCCATAAATCTCGGTAGCTATGGCTTCAACCTTCTCTCTAATTGGTTCATCAAGATTATACACGAATCTCGGCTTCCTTGGCTCAATATCCTGCAGATATTTAGCGATTTCAACTCCTCCTTCTCCGCCCTTGGCAAACACTTCGCTAACTGCAAACTTAACATTCATATCCTCCACGAGCTCTTGCAACTTGCTTAGTTCTCTCTCAGTATCATCAGGGAAATGATTTATGGCAACCACTGGCTCAAAGCCCAATTTGCGAACAATTTCAATATGCCTTTCCAAATTCCCTGCGCCTTTTTCCAGTGCTTCTACGTTCTCCTCCGCAAGATGCTTTTTCTTTACCCCACCATGATACTTCAAAGCCCTAACTGTGGCAACTAGAACTGCACCGCTGATATCAAAATTGCCCAAGCGAGATACTATATTCACAAATTTCTCAGCTCCCAAATCTGAGCCAAATCCTGCCTCTGTGACTAGATAATCAGCATAACGCATTCCTATTTCGTCAGCCAAGATAGAATTATGGCCGTGGGCTATATTTGCAAAGGGCCCCGCATGGATAACCGCAGGAGTACCCTCAGAAGTTTGAACTAAATTGGGGAGGAGAGCATCTCTTAGCACCGCAGCCATTGCCCCCACAACCTTAAAGTCCTTTGCAAACACGGGCGTCTTATCGTTTCTAAAGCCCACAAGTATGTTGGATAATCTCTCCTTCAAATCCTCATAATCCTTGGCTATGGCAATTATCGCAGATATCTCGCTTGCAGATGTAATCTCAAAATAATCTTCTGCTATAGCACCACCATTGTCTCCAAGACCTATTACTATTTTCCTCAACTCTCTTGCATTTAAATCAAGGACATGACCCCATCTTATCTTCTTTCTATCCAAGCATGGCTCTATATTGTGAAATATGGCATTGTTAATGACTGAGGCGAGCAAATTGTGTGCAACTTGAATTGCATGAAAATCTCCTGTGAAATGAAGATTTATATCACTGCTTGGCTCCACGGTACTCTTTCCTCCACCTGTACCACCGCCCTTTATTCCAAAAACGGGGCCCAAGGATGGCTCACGGAGAGTAACTATACTCTTCTTACCAAGATGCCAGAATGCCATGCTTGTGCCTATGGCAGTAGTGGTCTTTCCCTCTCCAAAGGGCGTGGGATTTATGGCGGTGACAAGAATAACTTTCCCCTTGCGCTCCCTTTTCCATATCTCCTCAAGGGGAATCTTTGCCTTGTAGTTTCCATAATGGATTATGTTCTCTATACCTATCTTTTTAGAAACTTCATCTATGGGTAACATAGTGAGAGGTATCAAATGCTTATATTTAAACAATATGCCACAAATTTGTGGCTTAAAACTTCTCTCCCATCGTTTTACCATCCCATTTATCTACAATCCTAGATACTTCATCCCTAACATTCTCACCTTCAAGTGCTGCCACAATGAGAGTTGCTATCTCCTTCATATCCTCAGGCCCATATCCTTTCCAAGTGAGCTCAGCTGTGCCAATTCTTCCAACAGAATCCACTATAATTCCATTCTCCTCAAGCACTTTGCTCATCTGAGGTGGGCTCAGAGAGAATCTTTCTTTTAATGACTCTTCCTCTATCAAAACTTGATGCGAACTCGTATATTCTGGCGAGTACTTTATACCAAGCCCCTCTTCTTCAAGCGCTTTCGCTAACGCTTTAGAATTCTCAGCTACCTTCTTTCCGTAAATTTTAGCCACAGGGTAGAATTCATAAAGAGCCATGGCAAGTGCTGCCACCCTATTTGTATGGTAATTATCCTGAGTGCGCCAAGTCAAATTTCTCTCAATCTTTTCGGCTATGTTCTCATCGTTCGTAAATATTATTCCCCCCTGTGGCCCCGGAAAAGATTTGTGTGTAGAGCCATAAACTGCATCGCATTCCCCAATGCCCTCTTGAAATCCAGAGGGAAGGAGGCCCATAACATGGGAGGCATCATAAACTACTCTTGCTTCAATTTCTTCCGCTACTTCCAAAACTTCATCAAGATTGTAGGGAAAGAGAATGTAACTGGCGCCAAGAATTATTAACTTTGGCTTCTCTCTCCTTATTTTCTTCACATCTATTTTACGCATATTTTTTAGGGAAAGAGGTACAAATTTGAGAGAGAACATATCGGGCATATAGGGCTGAGAGTATCCATCATAGCCACCAAGTTCTGGGGGTATGGCCATTATTTTATCTCCCTTCTCAGTTAGAGAGATAAGCACGGTCATAGCGGCAATATGCCCGGATATGGGCTTCACATTGGCAAATTTAAACCCAAAAATTTCCCTTGCCTTATTCTCAGCATACTCTTTTATCTCCTCTTGATACTTTGTGCCTCCATAGGCATTATGTACGAATGAGCCATGCACCTCTTGCTCAAAGACCATACTATAACGAGAAGCCATATCAGATGCCAAAGCTTTACGAACTCTGTAAGATAAGAAATTCTCTGAAGCTTGCATATTGAGCACTCTCTTTCTATACTCATCGTGAAGCTGAATTATACCCTGCGGGCTATTTTCATCCATATCAATCCCACCTACGCAAATGGATTTGCATATTATAATTCAAGTATAAGTTTATTACCATTTACAAAAATTATTTAAAGGAAAGGCCATTTACCTTCGCAAAGGTGATTACCCATGGCAAGCAAAAGAGCGGAGAGAGCCGCTGCGAGAAAAGTTCGTGACAGATGGAGGTCAAAGGTCTGGTATACCATAATAGCTCCAGATACATTTAGCGCAAAAGAATTGGGAATGACTCCTGCAAATGAGCCAGATAAGGTTATTGGGAGAATTGCAGAAGCCACACTATACGATTTGACTGGGGATTTCAAGAAGATGCATGTTAAGCTATACTTCAAAATAAACCGCATACAAGGCACAAACGCATATACAAGGTTCATAGGGCATGATATGACCACTGATTACATTCGCCGCATGGTTCGCAGAAGGAGGAGCAGAATAGATGCAATATTTCCCGTGCTCACAGCGGATGGTTACAAGCTCCGTGTCAAGGTAATTGCCGTTCCTGATAAGAGGATAAAATCATCCATAAAGAGCGAGATAAGAAAGAAAATTATGGATTATCTTTTTGCAAAAGCCACCGAGATGACTTTCTCCGAATATGTAAAGTATCTTCTTAGCGATGATGTCCGCAAGGACCTATCCAAGGTTGTTAAGCCCGTTTATCCAGTTAGAAGGATTGAAGTGAGAAAATCCGAGGTTCTCGTATTCCCAGAGGAGAAAATTGTTGAACTTGAGAGAGATGAAGAGAAGAAGGAAATTGAAGTAAAAGCTCCAGAAGAGGAAAGCATAGAGAGCGGGGGAGAAGAACCTAGCGAAGAGATGCAAGTAGAGGAATGATTTTTAAGCCGGGGTGGCTCAGCCTGGTGGAGCGTCGGACTCATAGGGTATATTAATCTCCACCTCTAATCCTGAGAAATCCGAAGGTCCCGGGTTCAAACCCCGGCCCCGGCATTAAAGCATAAATATTATTCCTCTCCAGCCAATGCTTAAAAATATCAAAGAGCTTATAAATATTATAACTCCTATACCAAAGAGAAGCAGGCTATCTTTCCAAGATATATTGTATATCTTATCAGTATCTTCTATATCATCAATGTCCACCTCTGCGGACCTAAATATTCTCCTTTTTCTAAACCTGAGGAGATTTATTGTTGGACTTGTGGAGAAACCTCCAATTAGCATTACAACTATGCCAACTATCAAAACAATATAAGGAGTTATGAAGAGGAGTATTCCTATGATTATTGAATATTTTATAATTGATTTGGCTAGCTTTCTCTTGTCTATTTCCATTATTTATCCGTATATGGATATGAGATTTAACTCTTTGCTCATTCTTTAACAAAGAATGGAGGAGCCATTGCAAGCACTATAAATCCTATTATTATCAAAGCCGACCCAACTCCAAAAAGATCTGCAAAATAGCCCATTAAAAATGATAATGTGGCAGCAATAACAGTTTTTACTTGGGATTCTACACTCAATCCCGATGCCATTACTCTGCTCTTAATTCTATCTGATATGTACCCAACATTCATAGGCCTCCTTATGTTCTGAAATACATAAATTAATACAAAGAATATTATTGAAGCTATTAGCAAATTGAAATGATAAAATAATCCTGCAAATACTACAAGAAGAGCGCCAAATATAAGAGTAGCGTTTATGGCCCTTCCGAGATTCCCAATTTTATTCACTATTTTGTAGGAATTACGCGATGAATATGAGGTTAGGAGGTATATAAAAAAGTATATGATTCCTATAATTATTGCCGTTCTCTTCTCAGGGGCTAAAAATACAAATATTGGTATTCCGAGAGCAAAAACCTTCAAAACTGCCTGAAGATAATCTTTTGTTGCTTCATAGGATGCTGAGAATAGAGACGAGTTAAATATGGCTTTTAAAACTATTTTATCCTTAAACATACTCCGAAAATCCACAAATGTTCTTTTAAATTGCTCTCCAATCTTCCCCGATGTTTTTCTTATCTCACCATCAAGTATTTTTGGGTATGTGGCAAGATTTATGAAATTGAGCACATAGGGAATTATGGTTATTATGAATATATCTCTATAATTGCCAGTGTAAAAAACTATAAAGCCTGCAAGAAGTGCATTAACAGCTGAGCCAAGCTGAGAGTATGAACGGGTAGCTCCATAGTACTCAACTTTCTTATCCGATATTCCATTTATTTTCAAATATTCCAATATCATAGCTTTATGTGTGCCTGTTCTGTAAGCATCACCTAAAGCATAGAGCACCATAGCTGCAGCTAAAGGAAAGAATGATTTAACTGAGAAGAATATTGAAAAAGAAACCATATAGGATGCCATGGACATGAGCATAGAGCGCCTCCTTCCAAAAGCATCAGCATAAACTCCCGTGGGTATTTCAAAGACATAGACAGATACAAGTTTTATGGCGTACAAGATTCCTATATCAGTATAACTCAAACCTGCAGAGTATTTGAGAAAGAGAAGAAGAAAGGGCTCAAATAATCTAAGATTCTTCAAAAAACCATAGGCAGCGAATTTATAAAACATTCTATCCTTTGGTATCACTGCATAATCATGCAAAAGTTACTATTTTAATTTTACTTTTATTTTTACATCCAGAGGTAGTAATCTATTACTTTTTCCATATCTTTATGCTCATTCTTCTTCTTCATAAGATTTCTCAAACTCTTATTCTCTCCCAAATACCCAGATAGAATTATCGCAAGGCCCCTATTTTCTTTCATAAGTGTGTGAGATTTATACCTTATTGATGCCCACTTGCCTTCCAAGGAGAACATCTCTTCTAGCAACTTATCAATATCCTCCCTAAGCTTTTCTATCTCCTCCCCACTTTTCTTTTTCTCCCTATATCCTTCAAGAGCCAACAATATAACTTTCTCTGGGGGTATATTATAGCGAGTTGATACTTCTTTTATTATATTTTCCGTATGTTTGTTTAGCTTAAATTTTTTCTTCTTTAACCTTCCCGCTTTCAACAGGACCTCCATTTCCTCTCATCTCCCTCAAAAGTGCTTTATTTTCCTCTCCCAGCTCATCAATCCAACGCTCCATTCTCTCTTGATCCTCCTCTGCCTTCTCACAAAACTTGGTAAGATCTTCAACTTCCTCTTTCATCCTCCTTATCTTCTCTTCCAGCTCTTTTTTCCTTTTTAACAGGGCCTCTTTATCGTTCATCTCAAAGTACCTATTCATAGCAGCTATTCTCTCATAGAGAAATCTATCAAAATCATCTTCCTTCATATTTCGTATCTTCTCAAACAATTCCTTGGGTATTTCTACCTCTAGCATAGGGACCACCTTTTAAACAAGGAGCCATCAGCCTTTCGGCATTAGGTGGGCCCCATCACCTTGTAAATGCGAAGTAAAAATAATATAAGTAATTATCGGATTTCTCTATCAAAATTTATCGTATTAAAGTGAAATATAAAATAGTATAATTCAATACAACTCTATGAAAGCAGGAGAGAACCCTCCAGAGGATGTGTATGTATTCATAGAGGTACCAAAGGGAAGCAATATAAAGTGCGAGTACGATTTTGAGATGAATGTTATCAAGGTGGATAGAGTTTTACACACAGCATCTTTCTATCCTTTCAACTACGGGTTCATTCCGAATACAATGGAGGAGGACAATGACCCAATTGATTGCTTGGTAATATCCTACGATGCTTTTCCCCATGGAGTATTGGTAAGAGCTGTGCCCGTGGGCATGCTAGTCACAGAGGATGAGCACGGAGTGGATAGAAAGATAATAGCAGTACCACATCCCTCCGTAGACCCTAGAAACGAAGAAATAAAGGATATTGATGATGTGCCTCAGAGCATTCTTGAGCAGATTCAGCATTTCTTTAAGCATTATAAAGAATTGGAGAAGAACAAGTGGGTAAATATAGTTGGTTTTGAAAATGCAGAAAAGGCCAGAGAAGCAATAAGAAAGGCCATAGAGAGAAAGAAAAAGGGTAAATATGGCAAAGATTAAAATCTGCCCGATTTGTGGAAGTACGCATATCCACTATGTTGCAGGCATGATAACTGGGGAGAAGTATAAATGCGAAGATTGTGGGTACATAGGCTCCCTTATTGTTGAGATTGATGAAGAAGATTATGAAAAATGGTTAGAAGAGATGAAGGCGAGGAATATGGAAGTTGAGATAAAGGCAAAAATTAAAAATAGGGATGAGATTGAGAGAAAATTAAAAGACATAGGCGCAGAATTTATAAAAGAGGTTGGGGAGAAAGATGAGTACTTTAACCATCCCTGTCGTAATTTTGCCAGCACGGATGAGGCACTACGCATAAGGAACGATTACACACTGACTTACAAGGGGCCAAAGGTAGATAAGGATACAAAGAGCAGAGAAGAGATAAATTTGAAAATTGAAAATCTAAAAGATGCTAGAAAACTTTTAATCTCCCTCGGGTTCAAATCCGTTGCGAAGGTGGTGAAGAGAAGAAGGTACTATAAAATGGGTGAGATAAACATATCCGTGGATAATCTGCCGGAGCTTGGTGATTTTGTAGAGGTTGAGTGCATAGGCGAGTACGAGCCATGCAAAAAGAAGGTAATGGAATTTGCCAAAGAGCTAGGACTCAAGGATTTTATAAGAAAATCGTACTTAGAACTAGTGCTTGAAGCTAGAGAGGAATGACATATATTTTTTCTCCATTTTTCAGAGCTTCTACCACTTTCTTTCCATTCGCCGTGCTCTTTCTTAAATTTATAAAGCCCTGCGAGGATACGGTCACATCAAATAATCTCTGTGTACCAGCAAACACTGATACTTTCTGATGTGCAAGATGCTCGCCCACATGCAACCGAATAATCTTCTTTTTCATCTCTACCTCAACTTCTATTCTCTCTTCCCTTATTCTCTC